>DAOTTR010000777.1:0-2826 GCA_034437715.1 Caldilineaceae bacterium | reverse complement strand
TATAAGTAAAAGTGAGAAAGTCTTTGTAAAAACTACCGGTCACGAATTGCGCAAATTTCACGAATGGTCAAGGAAAAATTCGGTTTATTCGGTTCATTCGTGACTAAGCTTTTTAAGAACTTTCTATGCTTTACTTATACTTATCTCGCAAGTTTGTGTAAATAGTCAATGGCCGCTTGCGCCGCGGTTTCGCCCTCGCGGATACAGTCGGGAATCCCTACGCCCCGGTAGGCCGCGCCCCCCAGATAGAGGCCGGGGTGATGGGCTAAAAGTTCGTCGATCTGGGCCAACAGGGTGGTATGGCCAACAAGATATTGGGGCATACTCAGCGGCCAGCGGTAGATACGCGTCAGCATTGGCTCCGCCGCGATATCCAGCGTTTCTAGCACTTCCTGACGCGCCAGGGCAATCAATTCTGCATCACTCCATTGGGTCACATCGCGCTGGCCATAGCGCCCCAGGTAGACACGCAGGAGAAATGTATGTGCAGGGGCACGCCCCGTCCACTTGTTCGAGCTACAGGTACAGGCCAAAACATCACTGTTGGCCGAACGTGGGATCACATAACCATAGCCCGCGGGGGCGACGGTCGTGGCTCGATCATAGGCCATGGAAACAATCGCGGATGAGGCGTAGGGAATAGCCGCATGGATCGCGGCCAGCTCAGCATCAAGCGTATCGATCAGGCGCGCCGTCACAAAGGCCGGCGTGGTGATGATCAGCACGTCTGCCACCACTTGCTCGCCATGATCCAGCGTGATGAGATAACCAGACGCTGTCGGGTCACGCTGAATCGCGGTAACACCCACGCCGGTGTGTAGCATATCGGCTGGCAACTGCGCGACGATGGCATCGACCAACGTGCCCATGCCCCCGCGCAGCGACACAAAGGGCGGGTATGCTGGGCTGGCTGGGGATGGGGTCGCAGCAGTCAGTCCTTTGAGCAGGCTGCCATGTTTCAATTCCAGTTGGCGCAGTTGGGGAAAGGTGGCGGCAAGGCTTAGCAGATCACCATCACCCGCGTAGATGCCGCTCATCAGTGGCTCGACCAACTTTTCATACACCTCACGGCCCAATCGGCGTGTGACAAAGCTTGCCAACGACTCATCGCCATTGGCGGGCGCAGGCGGCAGATTGACCTCTTGCGCCAGTCGTTCCCGGCCCGCTGGCGAGATAAGGGGATTATTCGCCAAGGCATCGAGATCGGTGGGGATCATGCCGCTGAGTCCGGCAGGCAGGGGGTAGAGCGCACCTTCCCACTTGACAAAGGTCTTGTCGGCATGGTGCGGATCGCGCCCATAGAGTTGGTGGGCGATGCCCAGTTCCTCACACAAGCCAACCCCGCGCGGCTTGCGCGCCAGGAAGCTATCTGGCGCACCCTCAATGATAAAGTCATCCACCTGCTCGGTCAGCAGTTTACCGCCCAGACGGGCATCCCGTTCAAAGAGCGTGATCTCAAGCGCTGGGTCTAGCTTGTGCAGCCGATAGGCCGCCGCCAGACCGCTCACGCCGCCGCCAATGATCGCCACGCGCGTCATGCTGCCACCGCATCGGGAATTGCCGCAGCTGACGGAAGCCATGGCGCGGCCTGTGCCTGGATTAGGTCGACCAGCGTGCCAATAAACAGTGGATCACTGTTGAGTGCCGGTGGTCGTTCCAGACGAATGCCGTGCGCCTTGGCCGCGGCTTGCGCTTCAATGTCAATGTCAAAAAGAATTTCCACATGATCGGAGACAAAGCCAACGGGCACACTAACCAGCTTTTTAATGCCACGCGCCGCCAATGTGGGGATATACTCTTCCAGTTGCGGTCCCAACCATGGCTCGGGACTGCGCCCCGCCGATTGATAGCTCCATGACCATTGATCGGCAGGCAGCCCAGCCCGCTCGGCGACGAGGCGCGCCGTCTCGCGCAGTTGACTGTCATAGGGATCGCCCATTTTGAGCACGCGCGCGGGCAAGCTGTGGGCGCTGAAGATCACATGCACATCGGCGCGCTCGTCCACTGGCCAGCGATTGATCCCCGCTTGCACACGATTGGCCAGCGCTTCAATATACTTGGGCGCGTCGTGATAGCTATTGATGTTGGCAAATTCGATCTGGCCGCGGTACATGGCCAGGCCATCGGCAATTTTCTCTTGATACTTGGCGATACTGAGCTTGCTATAATGGGGTGCCAACACCAGGCTAATCGCATGGGTGATCCCATCGGCGAGCATCTGGCCGATGACCTCTTCGATCCAGGGGGCCCAGTGGCGCATACCCAGATAGCACTTGAAATAACGTGGGTCGAGTTGAGCGGCGACGGCATCGGCTTGTTGTTGGGTAAATTTCAACAGCGGCGACTTACCCCCGATCTGCTGATAATTGTGTGTAATTTCTTCCAGCACAGCGGGCGTGGTAGGTCGCCCGCTGCGGATATCGGCCAGATAACCCGGAATCTCGTCTAATGAATTGGGGCCGCCATAGGCCATCAGCAGGACACCAATCGGATAGTGAATGGGTTGGGTCATGGTTGGCTTTCCTGCGCATTTTGTCGGGTATGAATATATTCAACCAACCGTTTGACATTATCAGTTGGCGTCTCGGGCAGAATGCCGTGGCCCAGGTTAAAGATATGACCAGGTTTACCAGACGCCCGATTAAGCACATCGTCAATCCGATATTGCAGCTCGCGCCAGGGCGCCATCAGCGTGATCGGATCAAGGTTGCCCTGAATCGGCGTAGCGTGACCAATCTGCTGCCAACACCAGTCCAGCGGCATGTGCCAGTCCACGCCGATCACATCGCCGCCACAAGCCACCACGTCAGGCAGATAGCTGCTGGT
>DAOTTR010000776.1:0-9928 GCA_034437715.1 Caldilineaceae bacterium | reverse complement strand
TTCCGCGTTAACAGTCTCCGCCCGCCGTGGCAGAGCGTCTGGGCCTTGATTGATGGCTATTACGGCTATGGCTTGGTGCCGCTCGACATGCGCAATTTGGTTGGCCTCCAGCGCAATTTTTGGAGCAGCAGCCTGCCGTGGGGGCTGATTACGGTACTCTTCGTGCTGCTTTATCTGTGGCTATACACCCGGCGCTATGATTGGTCGCTGCCGCGCACGCCCATCGCCTTTGCCGCCATCAGTATCATCTGGCTTTTTCTCTATAGCAAAGGCTGGAGCCCTCAATTTCTAGTCTGGATCCTGGCCTTTCTCGTGCTGTTGATGCCGACGTTGCATGGCATCCTGCTGGGCACTACCCTAAGCCTGATCAACATTGCCGAGTCGCATCTCTTTCTGGTCATGCTGCCCAGCGTGACTTGGCTGATGACGGCCACGGTGCTCCTGCGCACGGGTCTATTGATCTTGCTCGCAACGGAATTGCTGGGCCAGATCTGGCCGTCGGCCGCGATCGGTTGGCGGGTGCAGCGGCTGGCACGCGGCGCAACCTGGGGCGTTATGGGCCTGACCGTGATCGGCGCGGCGGTTGCCCTGCCCCCACTGGCCGATGCCTATCAAGCGCGGCGCTTGGCCGAACACCCTTGTCAAGCTGCGATTGTCTATTTGCAGGAACAGGCTGTGTGGCCGAATCACACGCTTGTTAGCGACCAGATCGAGGTCTGGCAAACGTTTGCGCCTTGGCTACAGGACAGCTATACCATGCGCGTGATCGACGGCTACGATCCCAATGATCGACCCTGGGATAGCGTGGTAGCCGAACGACTAGCTGACTATGTGGGGGAGCAGGAATTCTGGTGGCTGACCTATGTGGATAAGCCGTCACACGCCGCACAATACTTTGCCCAGCCTGAAGTCAAAATTATTGAGGAGACGGCGTTGGGCGCGTGTCGCTTGGCGCGTGTGCAACGTCCCGCCGCGCAACCACTTGCGCGTTTTGATGTAGTTGGTGGCCCGATCTGGCTGCGTTCGGTTGTTGTCGAACGGGCCAAAGTAGGCGAAGGCTTGGCCGTGGTGTTATACTGGGAGGGTGAGTCCCCGGTTGCCGAGAGCGATACCGTCTTTATGCATCTGGTGGGTGCCGATGGGCAACTGGTGGCGCAACAAGACAATTTGCCGGTGACAGGGCTTGCGCCGACGAATACGTGGCAGCCGGGCGCGCTCATTCGCGACCCCTACAAGTTGACCTTGCCCGCAACCGCGGCATCCGGTGACTATCAGGTATTGGTGGGGCTCTACAGCGCGGCTGGCCGGCGCACCGTCACCTTGGCCGATGGCGCGACGGCGGATCATGTGGCGATCCCTATCCGCTTGCCGGAGTGAGCGGTAATGAAATGCTTGAAAACTGGTTATCGACATTTTGATATCATTTGCTATCAATCGTCTGATCTTTGATTTGGATAAAGCACCATGATTCGCGATCTAAAGGCAATCGACCGCAGCATTGCCTTTTCCATCTTCTGGCTGCTCTTTGCCTGCTACCTCTTTACGCTGACCGCCATGATCCAGAGCAGCGATGGCTTGTCGATGTTTGCCACGGTTGAAAGCATTGTGCGCCGCGGCGAAATCGACAGCAATCAGTTGCTGTGGATGGGGCTGCAACAGGGCAGCTTTGGCCCCGATGGTGATCTCTATAGCCGCAAAGGCTTGGGCACCGTGCTGCTGGCTTGGCCGCTGGTCTGGCTGGCGCGTGCATGGTCTTCGGTGGGGCTGGTACAGGCCGCGCTGCTGTTGAATCCACTGTTGACGGCGTGGGCCGGGGCCTTGATCTATCGCACCGGGCGGCGGCTCGACTGGCGGCAAGGTACAGCCATTGCCACGGCGCTCATCTTTGGGCTGGCGACCTTGGTCTGGCCCTATACGCAAACTTTTTTCAGCGATCCAGCCTGTGCCTGGGGACTGTTCGCTGCATTCTATGGATTACTGGCCTATCGCCAAACCGGCCAGAAGCGCTACTTGTTCGGCAGCGGGCTAGCTTGGGGGCTGGCCTACCTCACGCGCACGATCAATCTGGTGACGGTGCCAATCTTTGCCTTTGGGTTGCTGGCCGCGCTCTACTATCGCCACACGCCAGATGAGCCCCCGCCACGCACACCCGGCGCGATCATCAAATTGCTCACCACACAATGGCGCTCCTTTACAAGCTTTGTCATCCCCATTGTGATCTTTGGCCTGGCCTCGCTCTGGTGGAATTATCTGCGCTATGGCAGTTTCTTGGATAGTGGTTATGTGGAAACCGAACGTTTCAATGCGCCGTGGCTCTTTGGCATTGCCGGGCTGCTGGTCGGTCCGGCGCGTGGCTTTTTCTGGTATAGCCCGATTTTGCTGCTCGGATTTTGGGGTTTTGCCTGGTTTCGCCAACAGGCGCGCTGGCTTTGCTGGATCATGATTGCCACCTGTGCCAGCTATGTGCTGCTCTATGGCAAGTGGTATATGTGGCATGGCGGCTACAGTTGGGGACCGCGCTTTTTAGTACCCATCATCCCGTTTAGCGCGCTCTTGGTGGGGCCGGTCTGGGCGCGCGTCATGGCCGCGCGCCAGGGTGGTCTGTTGGCGCGTGCTGGCATCTGGTTGCTGCTAGTACTTTCGGTGATTGTGCAGTGGTTGGGCTTGCTTGTGCCCTTTGGCCTTGTGCAAGATTGGCTGGCCGCGGTGGTGACCCCACTTTTTGCGCCCGAAACGTTTACGCAGATCACCTATTCACCCTTGGTCAATCAGTGGCGTTACTTGACGGCAGAGCATATTCATCTGGCTTGGTGGCGCGCCACCAGGGCTACCGGCACCTTTGATTGGCAGGGAATTGCCTTGCCGATCGTGGGGATAGTGGTGAGTCTGGTAGCCTTGGTGGGCTATAGTCGTAAACGTAGTGAAACGGTCAATCAACTCTATGGCTGGCTGCACACCTTTATGCTGATCGCGATCACGGTTGCACTGTTGGTCAACTATCAAGGCGCGCTGAACACGCTTGATCAGCGCGCGGTGGCCGAGCGCATTGAACAGATCGAAAGAGCCGGCGACGCCATTCTCTATCTGCGCCCGACCCAAACTCAATATTTTGCCAATGCCTATCATGGCCGTTTGCCCACGTACGGGCTGATGCCGCAAGAATCATTGGACGATGACAACCAAGCGTGGCTGGCCCGGTTGCAGCGCCAATATCAGCGGCTGTGGGTAATTTCCGACGACACGCCGCCCGAAAAATCGGGGTGGGAGCGACCGTTGCGCGGTGATAATTTTCTGCTGCAAGAAAATCGCATCCCGAACACCGATAACGCGCGGCTGGCGGTCTATACCATGGCCCAATCGCTGGAATTGACTGAGGCAGGGCTGGGGTTGATCTTTGGTGACCCCGCCGCCACTGGGATCATTACGGAAGAGGAAGGCTGGATTCGGCTGCAAGGCTATGGGGTCACCGCCGAGGTTACAGCCGGTGAAGAAATTGCCTTGGTGCTACGCTGGCAAAGTCTGCGCACGGTGAATCAAGATTATCATGTCTTTGTTCATCTGCTCGATAGCCGGGGCGAAAAAATTGCCCAGCGCGACGGCCAACCAGTACAGTGGATGCGTCCGATTTCCAGTTGGTTGCCCGGCGAAGAGATTCTCGACCACTATGGCTTTTTGCTGCCCCAAGATGCGATTCCTGGCGACTATACAATTGCGATTGGCCTCTATGACCCGGTGAGCGGTCAGCGCCTGTCGGTGAGTGCCGGCGCGGGGGATTTTGCCACCGTGCTCGGCCCGATCCGGGTTCGTGGACGGTAAGATGTATCGCTTTTTCGTAACTGCGCATGCCGTGCTATCTACAAAATGGGAGATGAGGAGTTTGAGTGCATTAACCTATTGGCGACGGGGGTTCGTTGCCATTTGTCTACTACTGTTGCTTGCCGCCTGCGGAGCCGAGCCTGAACCGACGCCGGTCGTCACGTTGCTGGCAACGGCCACCCAGCCACCGACGCAGGCCGTGGTCTCTGCCTTGCCAACCGCTATGGTAACTATGGCGGCCCAAAGTCCAGTCACCCCTACCCGGGTGCTGACCGCGGCTGTGGCGGCGATGGATGATGAATTGGCGTTGGCCTGTACACAAGAGACCGACATTGCCCTGGCCAGTTACCCTGAGTTGCATCAATTGATGGGCTGTGCCCTCGGCCCGGCAATTTTTGATCCGGTTGGCATCAATGAATTTGGCGCTGAACCCCCGTTTGATCGCTTCATGCTCTGGTTTAGCCACGAAGTGCAAATCTACACCTTGCTGCCTGATAAACGGTGGCAAGTCTATGCCGATAGCTGGACAGAAGATCAACCGACCTTTGCCTGTAATCCGTTGGGCGGTGAGGAAACCTCGCCCCCCCTGCCTCGGCGCGGCTTTGGCAAGCTGTGGTGTGAGTCAGCCGAATTGCAAACGATCATGGGCACCGTGGCCAAAGAGGAACGGCTCTGCCAGCATACCGTGCTCCAGCCCTTTCAGCGTGGGCGGCTGCTGGCGTGCTACGAAGATGCCACCATCCGCTATTTCCGCATTATGGACGATGGCTCGTGGGATCAGATGTTGGTGCAGTAGAGACGCAAGCAGTAGAGACGCAAGTGCAGTAGAGACGCAAGTGCAGTAGAGACGCAAGCAGTAGAGACGCAAGCAGTAGAGACGCAAGCAGTAGAGACGCAAGCAGTAGAGACGCAAGCAGTAGAGACGCAAGCAGTAGCGACGCAAGCAGTAGCGACGCAAGCAGTAGCGACGCAAGCAGTAGCGACGCAAGTGCAGTAGAGACGCAAGCAGTAGCGACGCAAGCAGTAGAGACGCAAGCAGTAGAGACGCAAGCAGTAGAGACGCAAGCAGTAGAGACGCAAGCAGTAGAGACGCAAGCAGTAGAGACGCAAGATTTTGCGTCTCTACTGCTTTAATTTTGTCCGAAATTCGATAATACAGCCCAGCAGCGCTTGGGTATCTAGATAGGTCCACAGCGCACCGGGGCGCAGGGTCGAGCCGCCACTTTGCATGATCGGCGCTTGCAGTCCGTTGGCGACCCCTTCTGGATCTTCGACCTCGAACAGAATATGGTGCAACCCCTCACCATGTTGCGCCAGCCAATCCGCGTAAATATTGTCGCCTTCCAGTGGTTCAATAAACTCAATCTGAATCGAAGGCGTTTCGAGAAAGGCCAGCCGCATCCGAAAGTTGGCGGGGCGGCCATGATAGGTGCGCGTCTCTTCCAGGTTACGGCCTGCGGGCGGCCAATCGACAAAACGGGCGGGCGGAAAAGCAAAGCGTTCTGTCCACGCTTGCACTGCGGCCTCGGCATCGCGCACGACAATCCCCACCTGGATCAGCGGGCCTAAATCAACGCGGGGTTTTGCTTGCTCGCTACTCATGCTTGCTCTTTCTGTTGATCAAGAATTAATGACTATCCAACGGCTTGCGCAATGAGCGGCCGACTCCCTGCCAGCCCTGCGACAATACCGAGCTGCCTTGTCACAAGGAAACCTAACGGTAGCTGGGCAGTGGACGGTCGTTGGAGGGATTATGAATGACGGTAAAAATGGCCTGATACATTATTGTTGCTTATTTTCTGAAAAAGCGAAAGAATTGGATGTTCGCAAACGCTTTGCCAAATCCGCGCTTCTTCCGTCATTCCAATGGGATATTTATTTTTGGTAATCGCATAAAGACTTACGCCAGTCGCCCGATCAATTGTAGTTGATCGGTGAGGCCAAAGCCCACATTCCGCTGTGCCCGATAGAGTATCTGCTCCTCGACAAATTGACAGGTGATTGTTTCGCTGAAAGGGGTCTGGTAAAAATAGATCTTCGCTACATAGGTATCATTAGCCGCCCAGGCCCCGCTGGCGACAATGGGCAGCGTGCCGCGCCGATGGATCTGCATTGTGCCGGTAAGCCATTCACCGCTGCCAACGCGGATCGTCTGCTCACCCTGTGGATTGCGCAGCGTGAGCGTCGTATTGTCTTGGGCAAAACCGAAAGTGACCGCTTCTAACTTCGGTTCACCCATGGGCGAATCTGGTTGTTCTGTGGTGTCAAAGTGATACGCTCGGCCACTCAACTTTGCCATTAGCGCAGACGAAGGAGCGCCTTGCACGGGCGAGAACGCCAGCGTGCCCAGTTTCTGTTGTAACGCGGCGTGTGCTGCGGCATCCTCTGGCAGCGCAGTGGCCCTCATCGCCGGCAGCAACCCCTGCCAGACGAGATCAAGTGGCGCTTGCATATTGCCCAACCCACTGGTGATCGCCAACACAACATCCTGTTCTGGCAGCACTAAACAGTATTGACCAAATGCGCCGTCGCCGCGATAGGCTCCGTGGCGGCAGCGCCAGAATTGATAGCCGTAGCCTTGCGCCCAGTCGCTCTCTGGGTTGTCACCATTGCTCACCTGTTTGGCGGTTGCGGCTGCCACCCAAGCCGCGGGCACAATCTGCTGGCCCTGCCACATTCCATTTTGCAAATATAGCTGACCGAACCGTGCAATGCTCTCGGTTGTAATATTCAAGCCCCAGCCGCCCACATTGATGCCGCGCGGGCAGCTTTCCCAGGTGGCGTGCTCAATCCCTAGCGGCGTAAACAAGCGTGGACGCAGATACTCGACCAAGGTCATGCCGGTTACCTTTTGCACAATGGCCGACAACATATAGGTGGCCCCACTGTTATAGACAAAGTGTGTGCCCGGTGTGCGCTCGACAGGGCGCGCCAGAAAAGCTTTGACCCAGTTACCATCGGGGGCAATGTGCAAATAGCGCGTGGTGTCTTCTTCGTTGCCAGTGGACATGGAAAGCAGATGACGTACTTGCATCGCGGCCAGGTTTTCGCTCACTTCTGCTGGCGCATCTTCGGGGAAGAATGGCAACACCGGATCATCGACCGACAGCCGCCCCTCGGCCACAGCCAGACCAATCGCCGTCGAGGTAAAGCTCTTGCTCAGCGAAAACAACATGTGTGGCTCTTGGGGCGCATAGGGTGCCCACCAGCCTTCGGCCACCACCTGGCCGTGCCGCAAGAGCATAAAACTGTGCAGCGCATCCAGGGTTTGCTCTACCGTCTCTACAAAGTTCAAGATGGCCAACGACGCGATCCCCTGGGCTTCGGGGGTGCTGCGCGGCAGTTGATTTTCGTTACGCATATCAAGCTTTCTATGGTTTGTGAAGGATGGATTACGTGTCAGGTTTGATGGTGCTTGTGCCAAAAACAAAAAAGTCACGGGAGGCGACTCCTGCGACTTGGCTTGTAGATTGACAAATGACAAGCAACAAAAAAGCCACGGGCAAAAGGCACCGTGGCTGAGAATTCATCTGGATTGGCTTCAGGCCATTCCCATCCGTAGATGCACGCTGATCAGTTGATTGCCATAGCTATTCATCAGGTGTCTCCTTTCGGTAGGGAAGCGTGGGTAATGAACAAAAGTAACAGTAACAGTGTAACAGAGCAGCCCGTACCTGTCAAAATTCTTGCGCGTCTACACTCGCTCGCCCAGTGATGATCCATCTACTGTAATGTCCCATGCGGACGTATGGATAAGAAACCAGTTATTTTGTTTGATAAACAAAGCACGCCGCAATTGCGCGTGTGCGAATTCATTGCTGTAAGAGACGATAAACCATGGATACAACGACGTTACCCGGTCCCGTTGCGTTGTCGGCCTTGCTGGCTGATACCCAGGCTAAGCACGCCGAACAATTACACCAGGTGGAGCAGGCACAGGATCAATTGGCTGCGGCGCATCAACAGCTAGCCACGGCAGAGGCGGAATTGGTCAAGCTCGCCAATATGCAGGCTGCCGCAGTGAAAGACGCGCCTGATTCCACTACGCTGCCAACCAGTACCAAAGGTATTTCCTTGATCTTGAACCCGGCGGCCAAGTGTTTTGCCGATGGTCTGTATGGCCCAGAAGAAATCATGGCGGCCTTGCGCGCAGTGGGCATTCAACCCCAGCTAGAACTGACCACCATTGAGATCGACGCGCGTCAATTGGCGCGCCAAGCGGTGGCGCGTGGCGACACCTTGGTCATCGCCGCCGGTGGCGATGGCACGATTGAAGAGGTGGCGACGGGCTTACTCAATAGCGATGCGGCGCTGGGTATTATGCCGCTGGGCACCATGAACAACCTGGCACGTTCGCTAGGTATCCCATTGGATGTGCCCAATGCCGCGCTGCTCCTTGCGATTGGTGCCACCCGGCACATTGATATCGGGCGTGTGATCACATCGGACAACACCATTAAAGGTTATTTTCTAGAGACCGCCGGCATTGGCCTGAGTGCGTTGGCCGCGCCCATGGGCGAAGATGCCGTGAAAGGGCGGTGGTCCGATGTGTGGAACAAGTTGGGCGAATTCTTTGCCTTTAGCGCCGTGGGTGTGACGATCCAATGTGACGATGACGAAGCCACGCTCCAGGTACGCACCAGTGTGCTGACCATTTCCAATGCCCCGCTCTTTGGTGCCAATATGCTAGTTGCGCCCGATTCCAAAATGGACGATGGTTTGCTCAACCTGGCTTTCTATGAAGGCATGGAGCTTGTCGATCTCACGCGCTACTTCTATGGCATTTCGAATGGTGGTCAGGTCAATGATGAGCGGGTTCATCACCGCGCGATCCGGCGTGTACGGATCACCGCCGAGGCACCCTTGGCCGTCAACGCCGATCTGGATGTGCTGGACAAGCAGCGCGAGTGGGAGATCGAAGTGTTGCCGCGCGCGCTGGCCGTTGTGGTGGGCAATGGCTTAGGGTTGACCTTCCCAGTAGAAGCGGCCCCAGCCACCCCACTCCTAACGGGTCCCCACCCCGTGCCGCCAGATGGCAATGCGATCTAATTTCTAGCAGCCAGACCGTTAGGGTTTTAAAAACCCTAACGGTCTGGCTGGGCTACGCCACCTCCCCTTGCCACAAGCGTTGCATTTCGGGGGAGCGCGCCAGCAATTCGTCCAGCCGGCCCACATCCTCGATCTGCCCCTCTTTTAGCACAATAATCTGGTCAGCGCGCTGCAGCGCGGCCCGCCGGTGTGAGACAACCAGACAGGTTGGCGTATGTGCTCCTTTGTGCTGGCGAAAGAGTCGCTCCCACATGGTTCGCTCGGTTTCGACATCCAGCGCGCTCGAAAGATCGTCGAAGACGAGCAACGCGGCACCGCGCACAAACATGCGCGCCGCGGCGGCCCGTTGCACCTGCCCACCCGACAGCTTGACCCCGCGCGGGCCCACCAGCGTATCCAATCCATTTTCCAACTGGGCAATGTCTGTTTCCAGCACCGCCGCTTGGATCGCTTGCGCCAGTTGCGCCCGATCCTCGGGAATCCCCAATAGAATGTTATCGCGCAAGGGTTCGCTGTAGAGGCGCGGCACTTGGGGCGTATAGGCACAATGGGGCGGCTTGAAGAAGTCAGCGGCATCGCCGACCGACGCCCCATTCCAGAGAATGTCTCCCCGATCCTTGGGCAGTAACCCCAACAGCGTGCGCAGCAGCGTACTCTTGCCGGCGCCCACGCGCCCGGTGATCACGGTGAACGAGCCACGAGGCAAGGTGAGATCAACCCCTTCAATTCCGCGCCCCGAAGTTGGATGGCGATAGCTCAGGTCGCGCACGATTAGCACTTCCAGTTGATCACCAGGCTGCTGCACCGGTTGCGTCAAAGGCGGCGGTTCTTCTGTCAAGTAGACCGGTCGATCGGGCAGAAGCGCTTGACGCACACCCGTTTGCGCCAGCTCTTCCAAGCGCGCCAACGAAACTGCTTGTGTCTGGTAGTCGCCCACAAAGGAGCCACAGTCGCGAAAGAACCACGTGATAAACCAGATGTAATACATAAACAGGGCAAAGTCGCCCACGGTAAAGCTGCCATTGCGGATGCCTTGCCCAGCCAGCAGCAGCAGAATCCCGAT
>DAOTTR010000775.1:0-3209 GCA_034437715.1 Caldilineaceae bacterium | reverse complement strand
GGCAGTGGCACAACTGCCCATGCCGTGCTTGCGCTCAATGCCGAAGATGGCGGTAACCGGCGCTTTATTTTGGTGGAACAGGAAGCGTATGCCGACACCTTGACCGCGGAACGGGTACGGCGGGTGAGCCAAGGTGTTCCCACGGCAAAAGACAAAGTATTGCAAGAAGGCTTAGGTGGCTCCTTCACCTACTGTACATTGGGACCGAACTTTGACGAAAATGAGCTCCTTGGCGGCAGGTTGCCTGATTATGCCGAGATGGCGCGCTTTGTCTTTTTCACGGCCACGGGTGAACAATTGGAAACGCGCCAAGTTGACGAAACAAGCTGCTATTTGGGCGAAAGCACACGCTATTCGGTCTATCTCATCTATAAACCGGACATTGAATATCTAAAAAATACGCCATTAGATTTAACGTTTGCAATGAATCTGCCGGTGAGCAACGGCAAACAACGTCTCATCATCGCTTCGCATAAGTATCTGGATGAAGATCGCATGGCCATCTACGACATTGAATTTTGCCAGTTGCCCTTTGGTATCTATCGCTATCGCGCAGATTGAAGCCTTCCTTATGCAACTGAAACAATATCAACAGGCCGCGCTCGATCAGCTACGCACCTATCTACAAACGCTGGTGGCCGAGCAGGAAAAAGCCGCCAAAGCCGCGGCGATTGGCATCACCTATAAGTGGGATGAACAGGCGTGGGAGGCGATCATGCCCGCGCCACGCTACCAAGCCAAACGCAACCCACTCGGTGAACCGGTACCCAATCTTTGTCTGAAGGTACCCACCGGTGGCGGCAAAACCTTGCTGGCGGTGAAAGCGATTGACCTGATCAACACCCACTATCGCGCATCGCAACGCGGGCTGGTTTTATGGATTGTGCCAACCACACAAATCTATAACCAAACATTGGCCGCGCTCAAGGATCGCGCCCACCCATACCGCGTGCATTTGAATATGGCCAGTGGTGATCATACCTTGATCCTGGAAAAACAGGCACTCTTTACGCCCGATGATGTGCAAAACAATCTAGTTGTGCTCGTGTTGATGCTACCTTCGGCCAATCGGCAAGTCAAAGACACACTGCGCATATTCAAAGACCGCGGCGGTTTTGAAGCTTTTTTTCCCCAGGAAGATGACTACCAAGCCCACGCGGCGTTGGTCGCCCGTGCGCCGAATTTGGATACCTATACCACAGCCGCGGGACTTCATGCGCGTACGGTCAAAAGTTCGTTGGGCAACACCCTGCGCTTATTGAAACCGGTCATCGTCCTCGATGAAGGCCATAAAGCATATGGTGAGCTAGCACAGAATACTTTACTTGGCTTTAATCCATCGTTTATTCTGGAACTTTCGGCAACACCGACCGCGCAAAGCAATGCCCTGATCAATATCAGCGGACGCGATCTGTTGCGCGAAGAGATGATCAAGCTCGATATCCATGTGCATAATCGGGCCAGCGCCGATTGGCGCGACACGATGTTGGTTGCCCATCAACATCGCATCAACCTGGAAGCAATCGCCATTGAACACGAGTTGCATGAACGCGGCCCCTACATTCGCCCCATCTGCCTGATCCAAGTCGAACGAACCGGCGAAAAACAACGCGAGGCACGCTTTATCCATGCCGAGGATGTGCGCGATTTTTTGATCACCCAATGTAGCGTGTTGCCGGCAGAGATTGCCGTCAAGAGCAGCGAAAAAGATGAAATTGAGCAGATCGATCTGCTCAGTCGCGATTGCCCGATTCGCTATATCATCACGAAACAGGCATTGCAAGAGGGATGGGATTGTCCCTTTGCCTATTTCTTAACCGTACTCACCAATCCGCAAAAGGCATCAACCAGTATTACGCAGCTGGTTGGGCGGATTTTGCGTCAACCCTATGCCAAAAAGACCGGTCGGGTTGAATTGGATGAATGCTATGTGTACTGTTTTCGTGACTCAGCTGGCGACTTGATTCGCGCTGTGGGGGCGGGTCTCCAAGCCGAAGGGTTAGGCGATTTGCAAGGGCGGATCGTGCCAGCAACGGCTGGCATGGCGCGCACAGCGCTGCCGATTCGCACACAATTTATCGAATATGCCAACAAAGTCTATCTACCCTGTTTTGTGGTGCGTGATCATGCGAGCGGGCAATGGCGTGAAATTGGGTACGAAATCGACGTACTCAGTCGCATCGATTGGCAACAAATTGATCTCAGCCATTTTGATACCCTCGTCTTGAATCCCGCGCGTACAGAAAATTTATCGATTGCGATTGGCTTAGATACCTTTGCCGATTCTTTACGTCCCGTTGTGGCGACCGATATGCCACTTGACCCCGTCTTTATCACACGCCAGATTAGTGATCTGGTGCCAAGTCCCTGGCAAGCGTACGAGTTTGCGCAGCAAACAATCGCACGTCTTCGCGCTCGCTACAGTGAGGCAGCCATTCGCCGTGACCTTGCTTTGATTATCGAAGAACTCAAGCAACAGCTCCATACACAGCGGGTAGCGCTCGCCAAAGGTGTTTTCAACGAGTTAATTCAGCAAAATGAACTGCGCTTTCTTTTATTATCCGGCTACATTCATAACAGCGTACCCGATCAGATCGCAGTGGATACATCACCGCCACTGACAGGTGAGTTTGGGAATCTACCCCTATTTTCCATGTTTGACTATCGCGCCAATGACTTTAACAAAATAGAGCGTGATGTTATTTTATATTTAGAACAACAAGCATGGGTTGTCGCGTGGCTGCGCAACTTTGTCAAGGTAGGCTATCGGCTACAAGGTTGGCATCCCAATAAAGTTTATCCAGATTTCATGGTCTTTTCCAATAAGCACACAGCACCTGAAACGCAATTTGACACGGTTTACGTCCTGGAAACCAAAGGTTTACACTTGAAAGGCAATGCTGACACAAGTTACAAACAGGAGCTATTTGCGCTCTGCAACGAATTGTGCCAGCCACGTCCGTGGAATGAAATTATCCAGGCAATGGCTAGTCATGAAGTACGTTTTGAAGTCGTCTTTGAAGACGAATGGAAACGTGTCATCAATGCAATGGCAGCAAGTGATAAGTAAATTTCACGCGTTATTTATTAGACATGATCAGGAATAAGATATCTAGCTGCGTAGGGGCACGCGGTGGGCGGCGAATTGAACTGGCTTCTTCGCAATTAACCATTGCCGCCGCCCACCGCATGCCCGTACTGTTTATTCC
>DAOTTR010000774.1:0-9598 GCA_034437715.1 Caldilineaceae bacterium | reverse complement strand
CGAGCATTCTTGACCATCCCAGCCTGTTCTTCGCAGTTGCATTTGGGAGCGGACGGGCATTGTCGACAATTTTCATGACTTGCTCCCCTTCATTCAGCCCCTCGTTCCTTACTTTTACTGCACCTTTTCGACTTGTGGGTAAAGGTAAGCAGTTTGGGGGGAGGGACTGACCTCGCAGGCAATGGTCCCCTCCTCAAGTTGGGCAGGGCTAGGGAGGGGTAGTAGGATGGCAATTTGTCCTCTTTTCGTAAAGTTGGTTAGTGAATTAGGTCTTGTGAGAAAACAATATGAACAAAAAGACCGTAAAAGATATCGAGTGGCAAGGCAAGCGCGCCTTGGTGCGTGTCGATTTTAATGTACCACTGAGCAATGGGCACATTACCGATGATACGCGGATTCAGGCCGCCTTGCCCACGATCCATTATCTGCTGGAGCAAGGGGCCTCGGTCATCCTGATGAGCCACCTGGGGCGTCCCAAGGGTGGCCCTGATCCCAAATATAGCATGAAAGTTACAGCCGACTACCTGGGTACCTTGCTCGAAGCACCTGTGCATTTTGTCGAAGCCACGACTGGACCGGAGGCCGAAGCCGCCGCCACTAATTTGCAGTCAGGCCAGGTGTTGGTATTGGAAAATACCCGTTTCGATCCACGCGAAGAGAAGAATGATGCCGGTATGGCCCAGGAATTGGCCAAGTTGGGCGATGTTTTTGTCAATGATGCCTTTGGCAGCGCCCATCGCGCTCATGCCAGCACCGCAGGTGTGGCGGACTATCTGCCGAGCGTGGCCGGTTTCTTGATGGAAAAGGAATTGGAATTTCTAGGCGGCGCGCTGGACAACCCGGTGCATCCCTTTGTCGCGATTATGGGTGGGGCAAAAATTAGCGACAAAATCGGGGTAATCGAAGCCTTGCTGGAAAAAGTCGATGTCATTCTCATCGGCGGCGGCATGGCCAATACCTTTCTGGCGGCGCAAGGCCATGCCATGGGCAAAAGTTTGGTCGAAACCGATGTGCTCGATACCGCCACTGACTTGATCAATAAGGGTGCGGGCATTATCAATTTGCCCGTTGATTTGCGCGTGGCGTCGGCTTTTGCTGCCGATGCCGAGCAGCAAGTGGTCAGTATTGAAGATGTGCCGGCCGAGTGGATGGCATTGGACATTGGCCCCGCCACAATTGCCCATTACTCGAATTACCTGGCCGGCGCGCAAACCGTGATCTGGAATGGGCCGATGGGCGTTTTTGAATTTCCCGTCTTTGCCCAGGGTACCGTAGCGATTGCCGAGATGCTCGCCGAGTTGCGCAACGCCACCACGATTATCGGCGGTGGCGATAGCGCGGCGGCGGTGGCACAGGCTGGGCTGGAAGGGCGAATGTCCCACATCAGCACCGGCGGCGGTGCCAGCTTGGAATTTTTGGAAGGCAAGACCCTGCCTGGCGTGGCCGCGTTGCTCGACAAATAGACACGAGTGTCTTGGCAGGCTCGACAACCGGCACCTGAGCTTGTCTCCTGTCTCCCTGTCTCTTACCTTGCTTTGGATGATGATCATGATGAACTTTCTCAAACGCATTGCCAGTTTCTTTCGCGGTGGCGGCACAGCAAGCAGTGGTCGCTATTTTTCGATCTATGTGCAGAGTCGGCGCTGCCGCGAGCCGTTGGTGGGGCAGATCGATCTGCTCAATGAGGTCAGCCTTACCGAGGAAGATGATAGCGCGTACTATACGCGCAAAGTGTTGCACACCACGGGGCGCACGCGCTGTTTCGACCAGGTGGAAGTGCTGGTTTGGTTTAACAAAGACAAGCAACTGTTGCGCCAAGAAGTGTGGGGCGGCACCTGGTTATCCGAAGAAGAATATGCGCAAGCCGAGGCCGAATTTCAGGCACGCCTGATCGAGGCGGAAACACCCAAGGCCGAAGAATAGCATTCAACGCCATTCAGTACTTACAGTGAATAGGGCTGAAAGAGAGATAGGATGCACTTTAAATGGGACCCCGAAAAAGCAAGAACAAATTTGCGCAAACACGGAGTTTCTTTTGAAGAAGCAATTACTGTGTTCTTGGATGACTTTTCGCTTACTGGTGACGATCCAGACCACTCGTTGAATGAGGATCGATTTCTGACATTTGGTATCTCGACCATTGGGCGTTTGCTCGTTGTTGCCTACGCAGAACAGGAAGCAGAGATTCGGATTATCAGTGCTAGAGCAGCCACTCGGCCGGAAAGGAAACTTTATGAAGAAGGATGAAAATCAGCTCGATGAATTGCGTTCTGAGTATCGGCGAGAAGATTTCGGTCCAATGATACGCGGGAAATATGTACAGCGGATGAAGGATACAAGCAATATCATTGTCCTGGATCCGGATGTTGCTGAAGCATTTCCCAACGCTGAGATTGTGAATCAAACCTTACGTCGACTGTTAGAACTTGCTAAAACAAGTGTCCATTCTGTTCCCTCATGAAGGATACGGAAACAAATTGATACTTTCACAATTCAATAGGATAGTAGAATGATTTGTACCATCCTACTATCGTAAGAGATGTATGTTAGGAGTAACGACCCATGCGCAGACCGATGATGGCTGGCAATTGGAAAATGAATAAAACCCCAGGCGAAGCCGTGCATCTGGCCCATGCGATTGTGGCGGCGGTGGATGGTGTGAGCAATGTGGATTGTGTGATCTGCCCGCCCTTTATTGCGCTGTCGACTGTGCAATTGGCCCTGCAAGGGACCGGGGTATCCCTAGGCGCACAAAATATTCACTGGGCCGAGAATGGTGCCTACACCGGCGAGATTAGCGCGCCCATGCTCAAGGATCTCGCCAGCTATGTGATCATCGGCCACAGCGAACGCCGCCAATATTTTGGCGAAACCGATTCATCGGTGAACAAAAAAATCCATACGGCATTCGCCCATAGTTTGACGCCAATTCTCTGTGTCGGTGAATCGCTGACACAGAATCAGGCCAGCGAGACGCAAGCGGTTGTGAGCGGCCAGGTCAATGCGGCCTTGCAGGGGCTCAGCGCCGAGCAGATCGCATTGCTCGTGATTGCCTATGAACCCATCTGGGCGATTGGCACGGGCCTCGCTGCAACCGCCGAACAAGCGGGCGATATCTGTGGCCTTGTGCGCAACGTGGTGGCAGAGTTATATGGACAAGAGGTGGCCGATACGGTGCGTATGCTCTATGGTGGCAGCACCAACGAAAAAAACATCGGCGAGATCATGCAGCAGCCCGACATTGATGGCGCGCTGATCGGTGGGGCCTCGCTCAAAGCCGAAAGCTATGGCGCTATGGTCACAACGACCAGCAAACTCTATCAAGTGTAACGAGTGAACTATGCGGATTACCAAAGTTGAAACGTTGATCGTCAAGCCGCGCTGGGTCTTTTTAAAGATTCACACCGATGAAGGATTGGTCGGGTTAGGTGAGCCAACCTTGGAAAACCGCGCGCCTACGATTGTGCAAGCGGTCGCTGAATTAGAACCCTATCTTTTGGGCAAAGACCCGACCCGAGTTGTCCACCATTGGCAGGCGATGTACAAACATACCTTCTGCCGAGGCGGCCCCGTGCTGACGAGCGCGCTCTCGGGTGTGGAACACGCGCTGTGGGATCTGGCAGGCAAGGCGGCGGGCGTCCCCGTCTATCAGTTGCTAGGGGGACCACTGCGCGATCGCATCAAAGTCTATGCCCACTGTCGCGGCGACACAATCGAGGAGTTGCTGACCGATGCCCAAGCCAAAGTCGCGCAAGGCTTTCTCGCCTTGAAGACGGGCATCCGCGGGGGTCGTCCGGCGCGCATTATCGAGACCCCCGGTTTCGTGGAACGCGTTGCTGAACGAATCGCTGCTTTGCGCACCGCCGTGGGCAAAGCGATCGATATCGCCATCGACTTTCATGGCGCGGTCAGTCCGCAGACCGCTGGATTGCTGATCAAGGCGCTGGAACCCTACCAGCCCATGTTTTTTGAAGAGATTGTGCAGTGCCAAAACATTGATGTCATGGCCGATCTGGCGCGTAAAACCCACATCCCTATTGCCACAGGTGAACGATTATTTACCAAATGGGGCTTTCGCGAAGTGTTGGAAAAAGGGGCCGCGACCATTCTCCAGCCGGATCTTTCCCATGTCGGGGGTATCTTTGAAGGGCGGCTGATTGCCGGGATGGCTGAAGCCTATTATGCGGCGGTTGCCCCACACTGTCCCTTGGGGCCAATTTCGCTGGCGGCAGGTCTGCAACTGGATGCTGCCATTCCGAATTTCCTGGCGCAGGAGCAAGTGCATTTGGGCGAGGGCTACCTAAAAACACCCTTTGTGGTGAAGGATGGCTATATCGCTCTGCCGACCCTACCAGGGTTGGGCATTGAACTCGACGAAGCAGCACTCACCGCTCAGCTGGGCGAGGCACGCCGTCACCCAGGGCTGTTCCATCCCGACGATGGCGCTGCGATTGATCATTAGCCAGAACAAACACACAGAAAAGATAGAAAGCGTAGATGACGATGACACTGCCAACGTTGGTTGTCCCGCGTGTTGACGAGCATTGGGACGAGGCCACGGATCCGTTTGCCTGGGCATGGACAGCGGCGGCGACCCTGTCGCCTTTTCTGCTCGCCGATGGTTCTGGGCCGGCAGCCCAGCAAACTGTGACGCGCGTCTGTTACAACAATCGCGCCCTCTTTGTGCATTTTGACTGTGATGACAATGATATTTGGGGTACCTATACCCAGCGCGATGAGGCGATCTATGATGAGGAAGTGGTCGAGGTTTTCCTGGCGCCCGGCGAAGCAACCCCGGTCACCTATTACGAATTTGAAGTCAGCCCCAATGGCGTGCTGCTCGATGTGCTAGCCCACAACCCCACAGAAGATCGCACGAATATTACCATCGACTTTGCCTGGGATTGTCCGGATCTGCGCTGGGCCGCCCAGCGTGATGACGCTAACAATCGCTGGCAGGCCGTGTTGGCAATGCCCTGGGCTTCGATTGGCGCACCTGGTGACCTGCCCAAGGTGTGGCGCGCCAATTTTTACCGCATCGAGCGCCCACGCCAGGCGACCGATGAATTTAGTTGCTGGTCCCCCACCATGATCGACCCCGCTGACTTTCATCGACCAAGCTACTTTGGCTACTTGGACTTAGCGTAACAAAAGCACCCCAGATCGCAACCGATCTGGGGTGCTTTTTATGGATTTTGCCCTTTACCGTTTTGCCCGTTAGCGCAAATGACCCAATCGGGTCGCCATGGCTTGCGCTTTGAGCGCCAGCTCGGAGGCGCGGAAACAATGTTCCTGGGGCATGGCCGTCTCGGTACGATTGATAATATCGGCGAGCAACCGACGACCGTAGGGCAGTTCTAGATCTTTGCAGTCGATATACTCGGTTTTCTCATTGGTCACCAGAAACAGGTGATCGGTGCCGGGGCGGCCCGCGATGTCGATATATTTGCGCAACTCAATATAGCCGTCCGTGCCCATGATCACCGTGCGGCCATCGCCCCAGGTGGCTAATCCATCTGGCGTGAACCAATCGACGCGGATATAGCCAGTGCTGTTTTGGCCGCGCACCACCACATCGCCAAAGTCTTCAAATTCGGGATGCTCGGCGTGATGATAGTTGGCGACTTGGGCATGGACAACCTCAACGTCGGTTTCGCCCGTATAAAACAGATATTGATCGAACTGGTGGGAGGCAATGTCACAGATAATGCCGCCATACTGGGCACGCTCGAAGAACCACCACGGTCGTTGCGCCAGCCGCGGGCGATGGGGTCCCAGGCCCAGGGTTTGGATGACGCGACCAATCGCGCCGCTTTGGACCAATTCAGCGGCCTTCACCGACGCACGCGTCTCCAAGCGTTCGCTGTAGTCGATGGAGTAGATGCGCCCTGTCTCTTGTTGGACGCGCCGTACCTCGGCCAATTGCTCCAGGGTAGTAAAGCCAGGTTTATCGCTCATATAATCTTTGCCATGGCGCATGACTTCCACGCCCAGCGGCGCGCGATCGCAAGGAATCGCCGCGCTGATCACCAACTGAATCGACGGATCTTCTAGAATCTCGCGCTTGTCGGTGACTTGTTTGGCCTGCGGGTAATCTTTTTGGTAGAGCGCGGCCAAATCTGCCTCGTCGGCATAAAATGCGACCAGTTCGGCACCGGCGCGCAAGAGCAGGTTGGTTTGCCCATAAATGTGAAAATGATTGAGGCCAATGGTCGCAAAGCGGATAGGTGGTTGGGTTGCCATCTGTGATCTCTTTTCAGCTGGCCAGGCCAGCACCAAATTGTTGCATCAACGGATATAAATTGCGCCAAATTTATGGCTTGTGTTTGCCACGGTCCCATTCTTTATACCAGCGCGCGTTGTGGTGAATGCTGGTGTTGAACAGATCAAAAGCGTCGTCTTGGGGTTGATAATCCACGAGCCGCCGCGCCGAGGTAATATCCATGCGCTTGAAGCGATTGTCCGAAACGGCCTGGAAAACCGCATAGGGCAGGTCGGGCGTCTCCAGACATTGCACAATCAGGTGGGTTAGATCGCGCGGGCTGACATAGGCGCTTAGGTTGCGGCTGTCCATTTTCTCGGGGTGCTCGGCATAATTCGCATTGCCGCCATAGGCTCCAACCCGGATGGCGATACAGGAAAGCCCCTCGGCATAGGCGAAATAGTGACACATGGCTTCGCCAAAGACCTTGGTTGCAGCGTACATATTCATGGGTTTGGGGGGCATTTCCGGGTGGACCTGGGTATCCAGTGGATAGCCTTCGATGGTCTGGATGCTGCTGGCAAAGACCACCCGCTGACAACCTTGGTCTTTGGCGGCGCGCAAGATGTTGTAGGCCGCTTTGATGTTGTTGTCCAGCAACGATTCATAAAAATCTGCGCGTGGTGAAGGGTCGGCCGCCAGATGAACAACCAGATCCATCTCTGCGCAGACGGCCTGGCAGGCGTCCAGATCGGCTAAATCTGTCGTAACAACTTCGTGATTACCGGGATCGGTGATCTGATCACCGTTGCGATCAACCAAGCGAAATGCATAGCGCGTGTCTGTTATCTGACGAAACGCGGTGCCGATCCGCCCCGCGGCACCGGTGAGGAGAACACGTTTCATGATGTTTCCTATTTCGACTACTTGACGTACACTCTATTTAACTTTCTGAAAAGTGA
The DNA here is from genome assembly GCA_034437715.1 of Caldilineaceae bacterium. GTDB lineage: Bacteria > Chloroflexota > Anaerolineae > Caldilineales > Caldilineaceae > JAHBVH01. Next base: position 2,434 of record DAOTTR010000774.1, on the reverse strand, counting down.
TTTCGTAGGAAAAATGGATGCCTTGGATCGGCCACGTACATTTGATCTCGAGCGTCGGACAGACGCCATATTCATAATTGACATCGCCCAACTTGCCCACAATATCGGGGAGATGGGGAAAGGCCAAGCCCATCTGATTGGAGGTTTGGCTGGTGACCGGACCAGCGCCATCCGACGCCACGCGCAACTTGAACGGCTCGTAGTACATGGTGATTTCGGCTTTGCCTGGGCCTTTGTTGCCCGTAATCGTCTGGCCTTTTTCGCCGACTAAATTTTCGACAACGGCCCCATCGATTCCGTTTCCAGCCTGGTCGAGCACTGTAAGAAAAATATGATGCTGCGCTTGGCTGTCACGCACGCCGCCATTGTTTTCGTTTAATCCCAGCACACGGTAGTGGACAATTTGATACTGGACATCGGGATTGAAATCGCCGGCACTTGAATCGGTGGCGACCGGTGGCAATGGCGCGGGCGCGCTCGTCGGTTCTGCGGGTGCCGTGGTTGGTGCGTCGGCGACGGGCGCAGGTGTTGGGGCGATGGTAGCTGCGGCCAGCGCGGCGGATGTAGGCTGCGCTGAAATCTCTGCGGCGACGGCCAGATTTTCTACCCCTTCAACCGTAGCCAGCGCACCAAAGATCCAGCCGGGCTGCTCATTGATACAGCAAACCTGCCACCAATCGCCCTGGGCGTTGCGGGCAAGTAGCGGGAAACTTTGGCCCAGTGCCGCCGTGCCGATGCTATCAAAATCCGTCCCTGGACCGCTGCGAATGTTGATCGCATCCCCGGTGACGGTTAGCCGCGCGGCGCTGGCTGGTGTCGTCACCGGCGTTGTGACCACGCTTGTCGTTGTTACCGCAACCGTTGGCGTGACGGGAAAGGTTGCGGGCGCGGCGGCCACGGCTATGTTTGGTTCTACGGTCAGTTCTACGGTTGGGGCTGCTCCCGCGGGGGTAGGCGTAAAGGTGGGCACCGCCACATATTCACGCGTTGGCGTGGCCGTCGGCGCGGCACTGGCGGGGCCAAAGCTACTGCCACAGCCGCTGAGCAAGGCGAGCAAGATCGCCAATGGGAGCAACTTGACCCGCGTACTATAGGGCGCGGTACGAGCTGCTTGAACTGAAATGGGTTGTTTGTCCATGAGTGATGCTTCTATCGCTGACCTAAAGAAACAGGAATAGGGTTGATTGTAACAGTTTTTGCCAAGGGTAGCACATTTGGGGGCTTTTCACATGCGTTAGACAAGGCAATAAAGCGCATGGTACAATGCGCACTATTGAGCGAGCACCAGAGAAATATCAGCAGATTGGACGATCGGAGAGCATAAATGCACTATCGCCAACTTGGTAAACATGCGGCCAACGTTTCAGAAATCAGCCTGGGCTGCAACCGGCTGGGCGAAGCACAAAGTCCTGATAGCCATTGGATCGATTTGGTCCATCAGGCGATTGCGCTGGGTATTAATCTTTTTGATACCGCCGAGTCCTATGGCTGGGGCCGCAGCGAAGAGATTTTGGGCCAAGCGATTGGCTACCGCCGCGACATGCTGATCGCCAGCAAGATCAGCCGCGTGCGCGCAACGAATGCCAAAGATCTCTCGGCGGCGCGCATTATTGCCCAGGCCGAGGCAAGTCTACAACGGCTCCACCGTGACTGTATCGATATCTACCAATTGCATAGCCCCAACCTGGCGGACCTGCAACAATTTGACTGGCCCGAAGCGATGGCCAAGCTAAAGGCGCAGGGCAAGATTCGCTTTGCTGGGGTTTCGATCAATGATGTGGCTAGCGGTCAATGGCTGATGGAAAACGGCGTGGCCGATGTGCTCCAAGTGGACTATAGCATGGTACAACCGGCCATCGGTGAAGCACTCTTTCCGCTGGCCGAAGAACATGGCACGGGTATCTTGGTGCGAATGCCCATGGCGCGCGGCATCCTCACCGGCAAATTCGAACCAGGCAAGGCCGTGAGCAAAGAGTATCGTGCCAGCATGTTGGGTGACAAGGTGCCGGGCTATGTCGATCAAGCCGTGGCCTTTGCGCGCGTCATGCCCGATGACGGGTTGACCTTGGGGCAGTTTGCCCTGCGCTATGCCATCACCCCCAAGGCCGTTTCGGCGGCGATCCCTAGCGCGCGCAACCTTGAACAATTGACACAAAATGTGGCGGCCTCGAATGGTCACGGCTTGTATATGGAAGAGCTAGCTGGCGTATCAATTGTGCAGGCGCGTTGGCAACGCAACCCATAAGTACGCTACTGTTACCCAAGCATTATCCAGAGAAGCAAAGCAAAGAGAGAAAAATATGCGCAAAGTTTTCATGATGACCGATATCGAAGGTGTGGCCGGTGTGGTCTCTTTTGCCGACCAAGCCTTTGCCGATGGTCGCTATTATGATAACGCCAAGAAATTGCTCACCGCCGAGATCAATGCGGCGGT
>DAOTTR010000773.1:0-1622 GCA_034437715.1 Caldilineaceae bacterium | reverse complement strand
CCCGTCAGGTCGGGGTTACCCACCGCAACCTGGCGATCAAAGCGCCCAGCGCGCAACAAGGCGGGGTCCAACACTTCGGGTCGGTTGGTGGCCGCCATAATGATGACGGGCATACCGGTGTCGGTCTTGAAGCCATCGATCTCGGCCAACAACTGGTTGAGCGTTTGCTCGCGCTCATCGTTGCCACCCATGCTCACCATGCCGCCGCGGCTGCGCCCAATAGCATCAATTTCGTCGATAAAGACAATCGAGGGGGCAACTTGATGCGCCTTGACAAAGAGGTCGCGCACGCGCGCCGCGCCCACGCCGACAAACATCTCAATAAACTCGGAGCCGCTGGTTTCAAAGAAGGGAACACTGGCTTCGCCCGCGGTGGCTTTGGCCAAGAGTGTCTTGCCGGTGCCGGGCGGGCCAACAAGCAGCACCCCTTTGGGAATATGCCCGCCCAACGCGGTAAATTGTTCCGGCGTTTTCAAAAATTGGATGATCTCCTGCAACTCGGCAATCGCTTCATCAGCCCCGCCTACATCTTGATAGGTGACGCCAATTGTTTCGGGCTTGACCTCGGTGGCTTTACTTTTGCCCACATTAAAAATGCCCCCCAAGCCACCCCCTGCGCCGCCCTGGCTCATGCGGCGCGAGATCATCCACCAGAAGCCGCCGATCAACAACAAGGGCAAGCCATAGGCCAACAGAAAACCGCCAGTCGGATTCGGTGGACTCTGAAAGCTGAACTCTACATTCGCTGCCTGGAGCGCTTCAATCAACGTCGGATCTTCGCCCGCGACAAAGGCAGTCTCGAAGGGCACCGTATTGGTCATTGTCGCTGTCGCCGTACTCGCCTGGGCATTTTGCAGCGTGCCTGTGAGGCTGCTGTCGCCAATCACTACGGTGGCGATCTCCCCGGCAGCTAGCTTCTCTTTGAAGGTGCTGTAGGCGAGCTCAGTCGTCTGCTGGGTGCGGGGGGTCAGGTAAAATTGCTGGAAGAGCCAGAAGGCAATCAGACCGACAATGGCATAGCCAATATAGAGGCGCAACTGTTTTTGCCGTTGCTCGCGCCGTTTTTTATCGTTGTTCGGGTCCGCTGGGGGACGCAGAGATGCGTTGCTCACGTTGTTTTTTCCTTTATATTTCTGCTTCTATATTTACATTCCACAGGATGCCATCAAAATCCCAATAGGACCACGGCTGCCCCTGATTTTCCCAGGTGACCGCCATGCGCCGTGGCAATTGCATCCCCTTCACCATGTGAACGGTTGCTCTTCCTACGCTTTAACTCGATCAGATTTTTCGCCTATAACTTTAGCGCATCGTGGGAGACCTTATGCCCCTACGCCGTAATGCTAAAAATTATGTGGTCGAACCACTAGTAGATCCCGGCGTAAATAAGGTACCCTATTTTTACCATGATGTACACGAGTAACGTGCCTGATTAACTGCCGTGGTATCTACGCCCAACTGTACTAGGTTCAACGCACGCCGTAGATTAAGGACGGCGCGCTTCGAAGCGCACTTTAGGATATTGTTCTAGCGGCCCATCCAGCAGCACTGCCGCGCCCTTTACATGCTGGTCGAAGAACGCCAGCGCGTAGGCATTGACGATGTTAAACCCGCGCTGGGCA
>DAOTTR010000772.1:0-2565 GCA_034437715.1 Caldilineaceae bacterium | reverse complement strand
AGGATACCACCGGTTGAAACCGGCGGCTGCCACGAAAAACCTGCTTAAGCAGGTTTGGCATAGCAGGCGTCGAATTGATTCGACGCTGTCAACCACATGAGATCCGGTTGAGCCAGAATGCCTTTAGGTTGATTCGCTAGACCCCACACCCCAATGTGGCATCTCAATCATTACTTGGTACAAATTTAGTAGTTTGAGAAATGCCAAGAAATCCTCGCTCACCTTGGATTTGAGTAAATATCCCGCGATCTGGCGGTTGTAGGCGGCTGTGATGTCCTCATCTCGACTCGAAGTGGTGAGAATAAAGACAACACTGTGTCTCAAGGCTGGATCTCTGCGCAATGCACTGAGAAATTCAAAGCCGTTCATGCGGGGCATATGAATATCAAGGAGAATGATATAGGGCTTGGGTACCTGGGTGTATCCCTTTTGACCGCGCAGGGCATGGAGGGCTTCAATACCATCAACGACGTGTGTATAGGGTGTATCGATCTGGTAGCGCTGGAAAGTGCGAAGAATAAGTTCAACATCAACGGGGTCATCTTCCACCAACAAAATATGGATCGGCTGTCTTGCCATTGTGATTATGGGCCTCAGGTTGTCTGTAAGAGTTTGCCTCTTCCTCACGCTAAAAACGATAGCGTTTCCCAAGAAAATAATACACGCTTGCTGCTGTGTAGGCAAACAAGTTTAAAATGACTAGTAGATCCCGGCGTAAATAAGGTACCCTATTTTTACCATGATGTACACGAGTAACGTGCCTGATTAACTGCCGTGGTATCTACGCCCAACTGTACTAGCGTCGCACGCCTCTCCGGTCGCGTCTGGGGTGTCGCGTCTGGGATCAGAGTTGGTCTTTTTCTGACTGCATCAATGTCCTATAAATACTGAACTGATTCTATCGGATAGCTGTATCGATGTATATAGTGATTATCTTGTATCTTTAGTAAAGTACATTTTGTAAGGCTTGATGTAGATGATAGGAAGATAGACAAGAAGATAGACAAGAAGATAAACAGCAAGGTGATAATAATGCAAGAAGATCGACCACAAGATGCGCCGCAGAATCAATTTTCACTTTCAGAAGCAACGCCAGCCAATGCTTCACTATGGCAAGTGCTAAAAACCACTGTACAGGAGTGGATATCCGACGAAGCTTCGTTGTTGGCCGCGGCTCTTTCTTACTATACTGCCATTTCGCTGGCCCCGTTACTCGTCTTACTTGTTGTCATTGTCGGCCTGTTTTTGAGCCAAGATGCGGCGCGCGATCAAGTGCTGGCGCAGATGCGCGGTGCGATCGGCACGCAGGGTGGACAATTTTTGGAGATCATCCTAGAGAACGCCGATCAACCTAGGTTGGCCAGTCTTGCCGGGATTCTAAGTTTTTTGACGCTGTTATGGGGGGCAACGAATCTCTTTGACCACTTGCAAAATTCGCTGAATAAAATTTGGGATGTCGAACTCAAGCCGGGGCGCGGTATTTGGGGCACGATTCGGGTGCGTCTGCTCTCGTTTACGATGGTGCTCGGTGTGGCATTTCTGTTGCTTGTTTCCTTTGTGATCAGTGCCGTGCTCTCTGCGTTGGGTAGCCTTGGTCAAGGCTGGTTGCCCGGCGTGGATTGGCTTTGGCAGCTCGTCAACTTTGTCATCTCGCTGGGCGTGATTACACTTCTCTTTGCCGCCATCTATAAAGTTCTGCCCGATGCTAAAGTCGCCTGGCGCGATGTCTGGATCGGCGCAGGCGTAACCGCGTTGCTCTTTACGATTGGTAAAACCGTGCTCGGCTTGTACTTAGCCAATGCTGGATCGGCCTATGGTGTCGCCGGTTCGCTGGTGGTTTTCCTGCTGTGGGTTTACTACTCGGCCCAAATTCTCTTCTTCGGTGCCGAATTTACCCAGGTCTATTCCCGCTACTATGGAAAAGGTATCGAACCGGCGAAAGGCGCACAGCGGATTGGTGATGGCAACTAGCACAAATCCCATGTGTTTGAGATAATTAACATATGGTATTTGACATATAAAAAACTCTATAATAGAATGTCCTTTCGTCCCCCAAAGTCTACCGTGGGTACGCTAGAATTGTGAAACGGGTGTGCAAACAGCCGGTAAGCGATTTGAGGAAAGTGGGGATGTCTGGTAGACTTTTCACTTGTGCCCAGTGCAGAAAGAAGGCAATGGGTGCGGACAAATGTCGAAAAGTGAGTGTAAAAACTTATTTTCAGGATTTGACAAGGGTGGTGGGGTGTGGTAGAATGCTTTTTCGCCCGATAGTAGTGAAGCGCACATTAACAATTAAAGAGTGATAAGACAGACGAGGCAGTAGTAGTCAGTAGTAGAATTCGAGAGGTAATACTCTCGTCTTTACGGAGAGTTTGATCCTGGCTCAGGATGAACGCTAGCGGCGTGCCTAACACATGCAAGTCGAACGTGAAGGAGTACTTGTACTCCTGAAAGTGGCGGACGGGTGAGTAAGACGTAGGTGACCTGCCTTCGAGAGGGGGATAACCATTAGAAATGATGGCTAATACCGCATGGATTTGTGAGATAGGGATATTTTGCAAATAA
>DAOTTR010000771.1:0-5500 GCA_034437715.1 Caldilineaceae bacterium | reverse complement strand
AAAATCGGCTTCGATCTGCACCGAAAAAATGGCGTGCTGACTCAGCCGGTAGTTGGATGAATCGATCAATGATCAAATTTGCTGTTGAACCTTCAGCCTGCGCGGCGTTTTTAGTTGACTTACCTGCCGATCTGCTGTAAGCTTGGCTGGAAATTTACGGTTCTACCGGCGAATCGTTCTGCGCAAGGTGATTTCTATATGCAGACTTCTCTGCGCTACCCTCGACCTTTGTTTGTTGGTCTATTGCTATTCCTCTGCATCGGGCTGCTGGCGGCCTGCATGCCTGTCGCCCCACCTATAGAGAGTTGCGCTGCAAAATGGGCCAATGCCCCAGCTACGGCCGGCCTTGGTGCCGCCGACGCCAGACCCCTATGCCGGTTTGTCGATTGACGAGTTAACTGCACGCACCTATGGCGACGGCGAACTGCGCGTCGAGGCGGTGCTGGGGGTGAGCACGGCATTTACCCGTACGCTGATCAACTTTGATAGCGATGGGCTGCGCGTGGTCGGTTTTATGAATGTGCCGGCGGGCGACGGACCACTTCCAGTGGTCATTGTCAACCACGGCTATATCGATCCAGCCGTTTACAACACCCTCACCTACACTACGCGCTATGCCGATGCTCTGGCTGCGGCCGGCTATATCACCATCCACCCCAACTTTCGTAACTACCCGCCCTCGGATACCGGCCCCAACGAGTTTCGCACCGGCTTTGCCATCGATGTGCTCAACCTAATCGAGTTGATCCGCAAACAAGGCGGCCAACCGGGTCCGCTGGTCAAAGCCAACCCGGCGCTGATCGGGCTGTGGGGGCATAGTATGGGCGGTGGCGTTACCTTGCGCACAATTACCGTTAGTTCGCATGTGCGCGCCGCCATTCTCTACGGCGCGATGAGCGGCGACGAACAGCGCAACCATGAGCGGATTATCTTCTTTAGCAACGGTGGGCGCGGGCTGTGGGCCGACGATGCTGCCCCGGATGATGCCGTCCTAGAGCGTATATCACCCAGCAATTACCTGGACCGTATCACCGCCGCCGTCGGCATTCATCACGGCGAGTTTGATGATCAGGTGCCGTTGGCCTGGTCCGAGGAACTGTGTGCGCAGTTGCAAGCCTTGGCCAAATTAGTAGAATGTTACACCTACCCCAGCATGCCCCACACCTTTGTCGGCCAAGGCGATCAACTCTTTATCGAGCGGACGATTGCCTTTTTTGACGAATATTTGCGTTAGGGTGGGAGAATGGTAGACAAGGAGACAGGTAAACAGGGATGTGTACTTGTCTACCTGGTTCTCTCATCATCTTCATCTTCGCCTATCCCTTGATGTTGAGGACACGCCAGAAAGCCAGCAATTTATGGCCGCTTCAAGGCCGAACTGCTGACAAGGTTCGAACAGTTGGAGATCTATGTCGTTACCTATCCGATTGAGGTGCTTTGATCGAGAATAGGTGAACGGATGGGTCTGTAAAATTTAGTCGCTTTTATGCCAAGTGCCGGCAGATTTCTATCATCTGCCGGCGCTTGTTTTTTATGGATTTATGACGCATAGTTCTGACAATAAATATTGAAAAAGGTATTGACGATTAAAATATTTGGTTGTATACTAACAACATTGGCTACTCTTAAAGTTCTCCTTATATAAATAACCTATTCGTCGGAGGATATGATGCGGAAACTGGGTAAGATGGAATCTACTTGGTTTATCGTTTTTTGTTTAGTATCGACGGGTATTGGCATTGGCTGGTTGGTTGGATTATCAGTGTCCCCTGTAGTATCTATTGTTCTAACAAGTGTAATCGGTTCATCTAGCGCGATCATAGCCGCATTGACTGGTCTAAGCAATCAATCAAGAGATACTGATGAGTTAGAGCAGAGAGTATCACGTTGGTATGTCAGCCCTGTTCCACTAGCCGCACTTACGATTGGGATATTATTGGGATCGGTACTTGGTATACTCGTTCGTAACTATCAATTTCTTGGTACAAATTTGTCGGGAGAAGTCACTAAATGGACAAGCCTTGGCATTCCAGAAGAGCAAATAGTATTTGGATTGTTGGAAGAAAATTACCCTGAAATGGGGTATAGCACATTTTATACTAAGACGTTAAGTGCGGAAATTGGGTATTGGACTGCTTTAGGCCTTTCTAAAGACGAGGTCGTGCGACGTATGTTTGATCGCCAATATCTTCTGGAAGTAAACGTAGATAATTCAACACAAACAAATGATAATCGGTTAGGCAGTTATTTATTTTCCACTAGTGCAGACGAGTGCGAGAATCTTCTATCAGCTGTAAAGCGAACAAAAGTTTTAAATGATGAGCAGCAAATCGTAAATGAGCTTATAAGTTCAACTGACGTGGGACTGCAACAACTGCCAATAATTGTTACAGATACAGATATATTACTTGAGATAGTGGAGAAAGTGTTATGCGCAAACCAATAATATTCATATTGATCTTGGTTTTTCTCCTAATGGGTACTGACGGTGCAACCGCACAATTACCTGGATTTTATCCTTTGCCCTTTGTCTATCGAATCAAGTCAGGTCAGTGTTCGCAAGAGCCAAGTGATCGAATCCAAACAGGATTTCGTGTCAAAGGGCAAATTGGAATCGTAACTGCCTTGCACGGAGTTGTTGGTTGCCCATCAATAACTGCACAGCCAGGGGATGGTACTAAAACGTTTACAAACCTTGTCATTGGGAAAGTAGACATTCGCCGGGACATGGCTCTATTATGGTCATCTGACTTAGCAAATATTAGTGCCGATGGATTTGAAATCATCTCTAGGCCTTCAATAGCTGATACAGTGGATTTACAACTGGTTGGCTATCCCTGGGGAATGGCGGATCAACAACCACTTTACAACATCGTTTTTGCTCAGGAAGCTCCACTGGTAAAAATACTACCTGGTGGGGATCCACAAGAGCATATGGCAGATCGACGTAGCCCAGCTCTAGATGTTAAAGTGTACCGTTTGCAGGCCGACATTGTGCCTGGACACTCTGGGGCACCTTTGATGACCCAATCCCAGTATATACTTGGAGTAGGCAATGGAGGACTTGACTTAGGTCGAGTTGGTTGGTCGTGGGCGATTCCGCTGCACGCGGTAGAGTGGAAAGCTGTGTCAGCGAAGGTTTCCAAACGTGTATCATTAGCCGATCAAGAAGAATTGCTGAGGCTCGAAAGATTCAGGCTTCAAAACCTATTTGGATTTGCCACCCCCGATTACTATTTAGCTCCAAAAACATCATTAGGAATACCTGAAACCAGGGTTGATGCTGCTATAAACGCAGTCTTTGTAAAAATTGGCCAAGGGTATTACGAGTTTGGCAGCACATATGTACAGGCAAACAAAGGTCTTGAGATTTGCAACGAGTACTCCAACGGCTTATGTGGATGGGAAGCCTTTGCCGACGAGATTGTCGATCCTAATTGGCGCGGATCCGGTGAACTGCCAGATTTCTGGATTATGGAAACAGAAGTCACAAATGCTCAATATGATGCCTGTATAATTGCTGGTACATGTCAACAACCTGATAGAAAGATAAGGCCATCTGGTCCGCAAGATCATCCTGTGCGGTTAGGTGAAGTAAAATATGCCCTGGATTTTGCACGTTGGGCTTGTGCTCGGCTGCCCACTGAGTTAGAGTGGGAGAAAGCGGCACGTGGTCCTGATGGTTTGCTATACCCATGGGGCAATGACTGGGAGCCAGAGCGAGCAAATTCCTGTGGTGCAGAATGTGCAAAACTGCCTCAAACGGGTATTCTGCTTCCAGACGATGGATTTCCCGAAACTGCACCAGTGATCGAATTTGATTCGGGACGTAGTCCATATGGTCTGTACCACATGGCAGGGAATGTACGTGAATGGACATCACGTGCCAAGGACCGACCTGGTATATCCCATGATTACATGATGAAGGGCGGCTCATTCTATGACTTTCCTGATGTTTTGCGCACAGCCGATCGACTCCGATCGCCTATTGATCGCGATGGTACGGTTACAGCGGGTTTCCGAATTGTTCGTGATTCGATGAATTCTTCCTGTCCCTAATACTGTAAAATGAGTAGCATGTAGTCATAAACAGAATATAATACATGCTTCTATATGTTGTCCTTCAGCACCACCAATGCTGCCTTGCTGAGGATAGTCTATGAACCTATCTGTGCAACGCTGGTTAAGTCGATTTCTGCGTCTGGTATTGCTCTCCGTTTGTCTCTTGGCCAGCGGCGTGGCGACTTTTGCCCAAAACAATGAGATAAAGCTACCGGCTGGGCTCACGCTAGAATTAGTAACCAAAGGGTTAGATGGCCCAACCGCCTTTGCCTTTGGACCAGAGGGCCGCATCTACTTTACCCAGAAGTCTGGCGCCATCCGCGTCTTTTACAATAATAAACTGCTGCGCGAAAATTTTCTTGATCTGAGCAGCGAAGTCAATCACGCCTATAATCGTGGCCTCGTCGGGATTACGCTTCACCCCGATTTTCCGCGTACACCCTATGTTTACCTGGCCTACGTTTATCAGCCACCGGAGGCAAATGGACATAAAGAGGGCGGGGCGCGCCTTTCGCGCGTGGTGCGTGTCTCTGCGGATCCAGCCAATCTGAATCAGGCGCTACCTAATTCGTTGGTTGTTTTGTTGGGCGCGGGCGGCACGTTTGAACAGATCGGCAATCCGGATAAATCTGATAGTGATCCGCTGACCTGCCAAGATGCGGACGGCAAAGCAGTTCAAGACTGTCTGCCCGTCGAAGGGACCGCGCACCAGGCTAATATGTTGCGCTTTGGGCGCGATGGCGTCCTGTATGTAGGGGTAGGTGATGGCGGAGAACACGGCGCTGCTGGTTTACGCGCCCAAGATATCAACAGCTTATCGGGCAAAATTTTGCGCGTCAACCCCTTAACTGGGGCCGGCTATAGCAACAATCCCTTTTATGACGGTAATGTTAACAGCAATCGCTCGAAAGTTTATGCGTTAGGTTTGCGTAACCCTTTCCGTTTTACCTTTCATCCCACCACAGGCGAATTGTTTATTGGCGATGTGGGCAATAGCGCTTGGGAAGAAGTGAATCGAGGTCGCGCCGGCAATAACTTTGGCTGGCCTTGTTTCGAGGGCGCGGGGTTGGCTGCCACGAATCCCCCCTGTGACCAATTGCAAGTGACCTCCAACCGGCACACACCGCCGATCCACGTCTTTGCCCACACCGAAGGTCGGGTAGCTGTGGTCGGGGGCGATTTTTATACCGGCACCCTGTTGCCCACCGAGTATCGTAACGCCTACTTTTTCGGTGACTACAATACCGGCGAAATTTGGACGATGACACTCTCCGACAAGAGCGTTCAAGTGCGCAATTTCGCCACAAAGTTCTCCGGCGTAGTCCAGATCACCGCCGGCCCAGATGGCGCACTCTACGTTTTAACCGTCCGTGGTGGCGCTTTGTATCGGATTCGCTGAAGGATAGCTGGAACGGCCAAACGGGTAGTAGAATTCGTA
>DAOTTR010000770.1:0-8300 GCA_034437715.1 Caldilineaceae bacterium | reverse complement strand
AAGCGGGAGAAATTCAGGTTCAGCAAGGGACGGCGCTGAGCGCTGATGTGATTTTCCATACCACGATGCAGGTCTATTTAGGCTTGTTTTTGGGGCAGATTCAACCGGAAGCCGCCCTTATCGAGGGGCTCATTCGAGTTGACGGTGATCCCAGTGCTTTGCGCCGATTTCTACATATATGTGGATTGCCAAGTCCACCATAATTTTGATAGGTGTATTCACCGAAGAGTTGTAGGGTTTGTAAACCCTACAGCTTCATTGTATCCTCTTCAAAATCCGATCATTGCGCTCCAGCTTGCTCTGCGGCAAAACTATCCGGGTGTAATGCAGCTTTTGCGCGCTCGTGCTAAAATTTACCACAAACTAGAATTGCACCCAAACTATCCATAAATGTACCTAAATTTGTACAGCGATATATCCAACCTGCGGGCGCGTCATGCCATAATGGGGCATCAAGTCACTGTGCGGACCAGCAATGCAGCGTACAGCGACCCTCATTCCATAACATCGGATAACAAGAAGGTGAACCATGACTGTAACTCGCGAAAAGTTGATTGAGCTGTTAAATGAAGATCTAGCCCGCGAATATCAAGCGATTATTGCCTACGTGATCTATTCACAGGCGATCAAAGGCGCGGTCTATATGAATATTGCCAAAGAGCTGGAAGTGCATGCGGGCGAAGAATTGCAACATGCGATTACCATCGCCAAGCAGATTGATTACTTGGGTGGTATGCCTACCAATGTGCCCAAAGAGGTGAAAATATCCGATCAGGCAGAGGCGATGCTGCGTTTTGACCTGGAAAATGAGACCGATACGATCCGCAATTATCGGGAGCGAGTGCGCCAATGTGAAGCCCTCGGCGAATATGCCATGGCCGAACACATTCGCGAGATCCTGATGCAGGAACAAGAGCATCAGATCGATTTGGCAACTGCCCTTGGTGAGGATGTCCCCAATATGTCGAGTACCGTAGCGCAATCGGCGGGATGAGCATCTGGGCGCGCCTGCTTGATAAGGTTCGCCGCGTTTGCGCTACGTTATTGCAAACGTCTATCCATCTGCAACTTTCGCCATGAATTCATCTGAATTTTGCTCGCGTCACTTTTGTTGTATAATTCTTCCCTCGGGTGAATCTTATTGTAAACTAGGGAGAACAGATCATGGCAGATAAAGGCGAGAAGGACAAGGGCAATAAGGAACAAAAGAAGAAGCCCCAGATGACGCTCAAGGAAAAACGTAAGGCCAAGAAAGAAAAGGAGAAGAAGTAAATACCCAGTGCTATTCGGTAAACATCCATCCCGCAAGGAAATTGTACGCCCGTTATGAGCAATGACCAGCCACTGGTCGCCCATAGCGGCGCAACCCACCCAACACACCCGACCAGGAATGGCGGTCGGCGATCTCTGTGAATTTCACTGCGTCGGCCGCCTTTCCCGGAAACTATCCTCAGCAGATCACCCCGGTAGATCACCGCACTTTGCTGTTGCTAATTTCTATGCTTGCCGCTGGTGTTTCCCCATAATTTCAATCCAGCCCTACGCGCATAAACGCAAGGTGAGCCGTGCTTGGCGTTTGTCAATCTTGGCGATTTGCTGCATACTTGCCAAGAGATTTTGCATGATCAATCCTACCAATCCTCATTCGTATAGCGTATAGACAAGCGAGTACCTTATGTCTACCTTATCACCCGCGACCGTGCAGACAATTCAACAGGCAGTCAATTGCCAACGCCTGCTAGACACGGCGATTGCCCTAGTTGAAATTCCCAGCCCCACCTGTTCGGCTGGCGCAGTGGCCAATCGCCTAGCCGAGATTCTCCAAGCCGACGGTTTTGCCGTTGAACGCCCAATGGCCGATTGGCCAGAGGCACCCGCGGTAGTTGTGCGTTTTGCCACGGGCAAACCAGGCCGCACGTTACAATTCGATGGTCACTTGGACACGGTTCATCTACCTTTTGTGCCGCCGCGTGTGGAAGATGGGATTTTTTACGGATCAGGTGCTTCGGACATGAAGGGGGGCATCGCCGCCTTTGTCGAGGCGCTGCGTGTGCTGCGCGAGACCGATAGCTTGCCCGGCGGCGGCATTCTGCTCACCACCCATGATCACCATGAAGGGCCGTGGGGTGATCGCCGTCAGGTCCAGGCGTTTATCCGCGAAGGGTTGCTGGGCGACGCAGTGCTGCTGCCCGAATATCTGGCCGACCGCCTGCCCGTGGCCGGGCGCGGCATGGCGATTTTCGAAGTGCGCATTACGCGCGACGGCGAGCCCATGCACGAGGTATTGCGGCCCGCAGGTCTCCCGGATGTGGTGCAGACGGGCGCGGAACTGGTCAATCGTTTGCACCGCTTGAATGAAGATCTCAAAACGATCACGGCCCCCTATGTCGGCCACGATTCTACCTTTGTGGGGCACATCCAGGCCGGCGAGATCTACAACCAATCGCCCATACTGTGTACGGTCGATGGCACGCGCCGGTGGGTCACGCCCGGCCAGGGCAAGATGGTGCGGGCCGAGTTTGAACAATTGTTGCAGGATCTGGCGCAAGAAACGGGCACCACCATCACCGTCGAATATTCGCCGCAAGGCGAAGCTTTCCAAGTGGACCCCGCCGAGCCAATTATCACAGCGTTTCAGTCGGCCTACACCGCACTCACGGGCGCGCCGTTGCCCTTGGGTGCCAAGATTTTTGTCGATGATGGCAGCACCTATATCAGCACTGGCGGGATTCCTGCCCTCACCCACGGGCCCGATGCCAAGGGCGCACACACCCTCAACGAAGCAGTGCCCGTCGCCGAGTTGGTGCGGGTGGCCCAGGTCTATGCCCTGACGGCGATTGCGTTTTGCGGCGGAAAGTGATAGCCTTCCACGTAGGCTATTTCTGTAGCAATGTGGGCAGGTGGGTGTGCCACTCGGTGGCTTGTTCAAAGGCATGGCCCACTTGGAAGAGCAACGCTTCCTCAAAGTGGCGACCAACCAGTTGCAGGCTCACGGGGAAACCTTCGCTGTCAAAACCACAGGGCAGCGAGAGGGTTGGGTTGCGGCTAAAGTTGAAGACATAGGTGTAGCGCGTGCGGACATAGCCCGGTTGCAAGATCGCGTTGCCCTGGGCGTCCATGTGTGGGGCCGTGGTGGGCATGGTTGGGCAGAGCAGCAGATCCATACTTTCAAAGAGTGGATCGAATTGACAGGCAAAGCTCTCGCGTAGGGCATGGGCCTTGGCATAATCGTGTGCGCTCAACCGGGCGCTGTTGTCCAGCAATTCGCGGAAGGGACCATATTGGTTGGCGTGTGCTGGATAGATGCCCTCATGTGCCACCAGCGCATCGGCACCGGTGAGGGTGAGCCAAGCCTGGGTAGTCACTTGTGGATCGGGTTCGGGCACCGTCACCGCGACCACTTGCGCGCCCAACTCCACCAACACACGCAGCGCGTCTTGGATGGCGGCACTGACATCGGGGTGGACGCCCTCGGTGATATACCGTTCATCGACGCCAATCCGTACCCCCTGCACGCCGACCGCCAACGCGGCCAAATAGTCGGGCACCGCCTTGCGACTGGCGCTTGGATCGAGCGGATCAAAGCCAGCAATCGCCTGTAACATGGCCGCAGCATCGGCTACACTGCGCGTCAACGGCCCCACATGATCGAGTGATGCAGCCAGCGGAAAGACCCCGGCACGGCTCACGCGGCCATAGGTTGGTTTCAGGCCCACAGTACCACAAGACGCAGCGGGAAAACGAATCGAGCCGCCGGTGTCGGTGCCGATTGCGCCAAAGCAGAGTCCCGCCGCCGTTGCTACGCCAGAACCGCTAGACGAAACCCCCGGCCAGCGTCCTGCGCCCCACGGGTTGACCGGAATCGGCCGGTAGGGATGATGCCAGCGTAGGGCAAATTCGGTCATGTGCAGTTTGCCCAGCAAGATCGCGCCAGCCTCTTTGAGCTTCACGACCACGGTGCCATCATCGTCGGGCATCACATCGGCAAAATGTTGAGAGCCACAGGTGGTGGGGATGCCTTTGGTGAAACAGAGATCTTTGACAGCCAATGGAATGCCATGCAACGGCCCGCGATAGTGCCCATTGGCGATCTCGGTTTCCGCCACGGCAGCCTGGGCCAACGCTTGGTCGGCCAGTACGGTAACGTAGCTGTGAAAACGACTATCCAGCGCGTCAATCCGGTCGAGCAAGTGGCGCGTAAGTTCGACAGGCGACAGGTCACGCGCTTGGATGCGCTGGGCAACGGTAGTGAGGGTGGCAAGGGCAAGGTCGGTCATCGAAAGTGTCTCCGGTTGGTTGATAGGCAACAATCTACTGCGTAACAGCGAAACGTTGATCCTATTATAGGCACAGAGGAAGCATTTTCGCAATCTGATTTTGCGTTACGCGCGTAACTTAAAATGACGTTTTCTAGATAATTTAGTACACTGGGAAGGCCGTATGGCGTTATTGAACGAGCATGTCATGTTGTAAACGTGACCGACAACGGCATCGCAATTTATCAAACCTTCGGTAACAAGCTGCTAGACATCAACCGGGCAAGCAAACTATCACTGCACAATCAAGGGATCACGCATTTATGACTGCAACCGACACCCGTGCAACCGACCTCACCTTTATCCACCTGACCGACCTGCATCTCTATGATACTGGCAGCGAACCGCACGACCTCTTCCCCGCCGGCCGGTTGCGCCGCGTGATCGAGCGCGTGCGCGCCATGGAGATCACCCCCGCCTTTTGGCTCATCACCGGCGACTTGGTGAATAATGGGCAAGCCGCCGAATATGAACTGCTCACGCCCTTGTTGGCCGAGTTGCAGGGCTTTGAGATACCCGTTTTGCTAGGCCTGGGCAACCATGATGCACGCATTCCCTTTCGCCAAGTCGTGCTGGACGAAGTCAATCCAGATGAGCGACAACCCTATTGCCACAGCACGCTAATCGGCGGCGTCAATGTGATTATGTTGGATAGCACAGTGCCCAATCAAGTGCATGGCTATTTGGATCAGGCCCAACTGGTGTGGCTGGCGACTGAATTGGCGAAACCAGTTGGCGTTGGTCATTTGATCGCCTTGCACCATCCGCCTGTCCACAGCACCGTCGCGCTACTCGACACCATGGTGCTGACCAACCCGGCGGATCTGGCGGCAGTAATCGCCGGCCATACCAATGTGCTCGGTATTCTCAGCGGGCATATTCATTACAACCACGTTGCCCGCTTTCAGAACACCTTCTCGTTTACAACGCCTGCTGTCTTTTACACAATCGATCCTGGCGTGCAGCAGAATTTTCGCACCCTGGCCGGTTCGGGCTTTGCGATTGGTACTGTGCGCTATGGGCAACTATTTATGAATAGCGTGATGATGCCTGGTGACGAAATTCAGTTGGCCTATCGCACCCTGGAATGATCGACCCGTTTCTCAAGTGGTTCATTGATTCATCCAGCGATTATCGCGATATAGATTATCGCGATGTAGATTGTTTCGGTGTCTTTGCGCGGCTGGCGCGAGTGGCTGTTGTCAATGAGCGGACAAAAGAATAGAGCGCCGTCGCTGCCTCATAGATCACAACGGGCAAGGCAAAAACTAAGCCAACCCGGAAAGCAACCATACCGGCCAAGGGGTTGCGCTCGATAATCAGGGTGGGTAGGTCGCCAATGCTGGTCATAATGCCCGCCATACCCTGGGCCGCGAGCCATGCATCATGCTGCCATAGCAGAAATAGCACCAGGCCAACGCTAAAGAGATTTACACACAAGCTCGCAAATCTACTCCCTTTGCGCCAGTATCCCTGCCACATGACCACAATATCCAGGACAATTTCCGCTAGCGTAGATAGGATGAGTAGTGGCAAATAGGCACTGATAATGGGATTTTCAAAGAAGCCACGGCCATCGATCCAAGTAAAGCCGCCTTGTTGCGCAAAGCGGGCAAAAATCACCAAGATCACCACATTGATGATTATGCTAAAAATATGACTGTTGCGATTGACGGCTTCTGAATCTGCGGTTAGCGCCGGTAGATCCAGCGGGTTAAATTCCTCTGCGTCCGTCGCCTTCACGTCAAGCTGTTGCAATGCCCAGAAGATCAAGACGATTGTGCCAAAGGTCATCAGCAGACTATTGGCAATCTCCCAAGATGAATTCAGCAGCGCGCCCGTAGACGTATCGGCAAGCAGCTCGAAGGCTACCACAAAAAGTTGCAACCCAATGATCACCGTAAACGCGATCCACACCACCGTGCGAAAAAGCGGATAGAGCGCGGGACCAATCAGGTATTGGCGCGCTGGATAATAGGCGGCGGCGACTTGCTCTGGCGGCCCCATCTGCTTGATCAACGCAACAACAGCGGCTTTATTGGGCGTATCAGACGCCGCGTCTTCTACTGCGTCATAGAGCGAAGATCGTAACTCGGATAGAATATCTGCGCGCTGGGTAGCTGGCAAAGAACGTCCAATCGCTTGTAAGTACCGTTCAATTAATTCCATTGTTCCTCTCCCCTATAAACTTCCCCTCAGCTCATACAGATCATGGCTCTGGAAATGCACAAAGCCATGATCTGTATGAGAAAGAGTTTCTTCCTATATTGAGACTATGATTGAGATTATGTCGCGAAAAGACGGGCCATTACCACTGTGAGGTTTTGCCAATCTTGCTGGAGCGCATGGACGACTGCTGTGCCCGTAGCTGTGATCACATAATAGCGGCGGGGACGCGCGCCCTCTGTGTTCCACTGGCTCGCCAGCAACCCCTGACTTTCCAACCGCCGCAGCAGCGGATAGAGCGTCCCCTGATCGATCACCAGACCATGCTCAGCCAGCGTACTCATCAATGCATAGCCGTGGGTTTCCGCTTGCATCTGGCTCAGCACAGCCAAGATGAGCACACCGCGGCGCAATTCTTGTGAAATTTTTTCATAGGCGTCAGCCTGTAATTCATCATCCATCATCATGTAATGCATTATACTGTGTAATATACAGTATTGTCAATAGGCAATTTCTACTTTTGTGGCGATAGGTCAAATAAACAGCCCCTAGAGTATGTTATGTACTGTGTGAGTTGAAAGGTGGGTATAGTACATCTAGTTAAGTCCTGGGGGCAAGTGCATAACTCAGCCTGTTCTAAAACTTGTTACGCAAATTCCACCCATCCATTGGCACTCAATGCTGTGGGTCGCGATCCTACACTCGTTAAATTGCCTGCCTTGGAGACAGACCGGCAGAGCGAACTAGAAAACAAAAGAAAACTTATGTTGAATTTATTGTAGCATGATTATTATGGGCCTAGCAACGGTTTTTAGTACAATTTTTCGAGCTATCCATCTAAGTGGGATATTCGGATCACCTCAGCTTCTACCAAAGCTACTGTCTGCTCAACATTCAACTCCGAATTATCGATGACATAGGCTCGTTTGTCAGTGCGCCAAGTCTCCCAATCATAGGCAAAGTTGCGTCGAACACCTTGCTCTCCTACGTGACTTCGACCAACGCGATTCGCATCCCGTCGCAAAACGACTTCCAGCATTGGTAACAAGACAACAATAATTGGGTTCAGAGCATCAAGCGGCTCCCAAGATTCTTTCAAATTACCAGGAGGGCAAAATGCTGACAAGGCAAAATCAACTCCCCGCGTCGTATAGGTGACCGCCATCGCCTCGCATACCGCCGCGGCTAAGAGCCATTGATCCTCAGCGGCTTCGCGCAATGCTGGATTAGCAAGTGATGCCTCGGGCGAGATATATCCGGCGCGTACAAGGAATCGTGCATGGTCATGGTCAAAGTGAGCTGTTTGTTTCGTGCGAGAAGTAGCCCATGCCTCGGCAACAGTTGATTTGCCAGCAGCGGCAGGCCCCGTAAAAAAGACAATCTGCCCGCGTTTTGTTGTCATCTTATTCATCCTCTATTTTCTGCTTGGCCGATATACGTTCGGCTTCCTTTCCATTATAGGCTAGCATAATCTCTTAAACAAGAGGCAATACTATTTACCGGTTAGACTAACTAAACCGGCAAGTGATGTGGCCGGTGTAGGTGGTGTGAATGGCCGGTGCAGCTGGTGTGAGAAGTGGTGTAGGTGGTGTGAATCGCTGGTGTGGCCGGTGTGAACGGCCAAATTTGGCCGGTGTGGATGGTGTGGGAGTGGTGTGGACACTGGTGGCACCACCAAATTTTGTTGGTGTACACTGGTAGATCCGCATTTTTAGGCTTCGCGATCTTTTGCCGTTCAATCATGCCGATATTGGCTCTTTTTCTTTATTGGATACCGCCAACCGCCATATAGAAAATGGCATTGATGACCTGGCGCAT
>DAOTTR010000769.1:0-4995 GCA_034437715.1 Caldilineaceae bacterium | reverse complement strand
GGCTGAGTAAGTAGTACCGGTTTCATCAAGGTAAATGTGCATCGTTTTTCGATTTCTCTCTGGTAGTCGATCAAAAAACGATTTCTATACGCAAAAATCTAAGGTCACAACTTGGGTTATCTATCATAATTTGTGTAACAACGTATGAAGTTAGTTACAGGCTGCAATTTCAATATCATCGAGAAAGAAATCGGTGGCAGCCTCGGCGTCGGTGCGGGCAACAAATTGCAATTGCACCGTTTGGCCGGCAAAGCTGGTAATGTCCAACGTGCGTTGCTGCCACTGGTTCGACATGTCGCGGCTGGATAGGGTGGCGAGGTTTTGCAGGGTTTTGCCTTGTGGATCGACGAGCAAAATGGCTAGATTATCTGCATATTTGCCGCTTTCCTGGCTCTGAATTTGCCACCAGAAGCGGATATCAATTGACTGTTGCGCAGCAGGCAGTTTCACGGTGGTCGCGAGTACGTCATGCGCCTGATTGGCACCAGCCAGATAAGCAGCCTGTTCGCCAGAATGAGTCAGGTAGTCACTCAGCAAAGAATAGTTGCTCTTGCTCTTGGTCGTCCATGCACTGCCATCCTCCAGGCTGCTGTCCGTTACCAAATTGACACAAGTGGCGGCCTGCACGGTGGCCGGGCTGCCGATGCCAAGAAGCGTGCTAATCATCGCCGCGCAAAGAAATGCGCGCTGGCGACGCGATTTTGCAATTTGATAGAATGTACACGGTAGAGACGCGAATATGCGTTTCATGTCCTTCTCCATATAAAGTAAATTTATCTATTTTCGCTGATAAGATCACTTTGCCAGTGAAAATTATCTTTTACCAGAAGAGTACCGGTTACGCGCATTGAATGAATTGGCAACTTATAGGCAAACCATTTAAAAGTGGCGCAAATTCAGGCCGCTTAACCTGGGTGTGCTTGTGCCACTTTTAAGGGTGATCTATATTAGGCATATTTTAGCTATATATCGCTTACATTGCTGCACGTTTATTTGGCGAATCCGCCATTTTAGGCGAACGTAGCCGTCAAGTATGACGAGTATAGGTCAACAATTGTTCAGATTGTAAACCTACAATTGTCCTACGCCAACATATTATTATAGCATAGATTGGCATAGACAAAGTTATATTTGTCCGTGCCGAATGCAACCAACAATGGTACCATAGAATGGACTGACTGTATCATGCAATCTATTCAACTATTTCCCGTACCTGGCCTGCCCCTGATCCAGCCAGGTGACCACTTGGCCGCGTTGATCGTCAATTGTCTGGCAGCGATCAACGAAGAGTTGAAACCGGGCGATATTGTCGTCATTGCCCAGAAAGTTGTGA
The DNA here is from genome assembly GCA_034437715.1 of Caldilineaceae bacterium. Taxonomy (GTDB): domain Bacteria; phylum Chloroflexota; class Anaerolineae; order Caldilineales; family Caldilineaceae; genus JAHBVH01. The sequence goes on along the minus strand of DAOTTR010000769.1, from coordinate 3,662 downwards.
GCAAGGCAGAGGGTCGTCTTGTACGTTTGGCCGATGTCCAACCGGATGCCGAAGCGTACCGGATCGCTGCGCTGGTAGACAAAGATCCGCAGGTGGTCAAGGTAATTTTGGATGATAGTCGAGCGGTGATTCGTACGCGGCGTGGGCTATTGATTACCGAACAGCAGGGTGGATGGATTTGTGCCAATGCGGGCGTTGATCGCAGCAATGTCCAGCCGGGTGCGCATGGCGAAGATTATGTAGCGTTGCTGCCTGTGGATGGCGATGCCAGTGCAGAACGGATTCGGCAAGCGCTTGCCCACCTTACCGGCGTGGCCCCCGCCGTGATTATCACCGATAGCCATGGTCGCGCATGGCGCATGGGCACAGTCGGCATCAGTATTGGCTGCGCCGGTCTGCCCCCCCTCTGGAATCAGCGTGGATTGCAAGACCTGTTTGGTTATGAATTGATGAGCAGTGAAGAATGTATTGTGGATGAACTGGCGGCGGCGGCCAGTTTGGTCATGGGACAGAGCAACGAGGGGCAACCGGTGGTCTTGATTCGCGGCTATCAACTGCCGGCCAATGCAGAAGTTGCGCCGGCGCGTACCCTCCAACGCCCAGCTGCCATGGATGCCTTTCGTTAGGCGCGTCCCCTGTATGACCTTGATCGAGGGCCATGATTTGGCAAAACCGAACAGATGTACTATAATTTAAACGCTACCCTTTTTCTGTCAATTTCTACTCCGCAGCAGCACATAAGTACATTTTTATTCATGTAAAAAATGGTACTTTATGGCGCTGCTCAGCATAGCAAGGTGTCCCCATGTATGTTGAGATGAATGCTTGGCGGGAAATTCTGGCCCGCACCTTTGAAGGTTTTACAGAACAGGATAATGTCAGTCCAACGTGGTTAATTAATCCGGCTACGCGACGCCGTCTAAAATTGGATAAATATTATCCAGAAGCAGGGATTGCCATCCGCTTTATTGGGCTAACGGCCAAAGGTCAAGGCCGGCAAAGTGATGTAGAAGCGCTCGATACCCGGCAACGGGATGAAACACGCGCCGAGTTGTGTCGGACTAATGGCGTTCAATTGATATTGGTCGATCCGGCGGATGAGCCGCGCAAACAGCTCGATTACCTCCTGCAATCGCTGACGCGCGCCAGTCGTTTGTTGGCGCAAGGCGAGGCATCGATGCAGCACAAACAGAAGTGGATGCCGGCGTTGCATGAGGCGCGCAGCCGCGCCAACAAGGTACACAGCATCTTGAGCAACAACCTAGAGCAGATGATGGCAAACCTGGCCGAGAGTTGGCGCGATCGCGAAGCTGGGTTTGGGCAGGATCTACATGCCGCCGCGCCAGTGCCGCAGCATACGCAGATCGTCAGCTATGCTGTTGGGCAGCGCGTCCAACATGAGCGATTTGGCGAGGGTACGGTCACACGGTTGAGCGAAACCGGGGAACTCTCGATCAGCTTTGACGCGAGCCAGGAACGCACCTTTGCCGCGGCATTGGTGCAAGATAAATTAACCGCGTTGCACTAATTTAGCGACAAGGCGACAAAATTACCCACAATCAATGGATAACTTTGTCGCCTTGTCGGTTATGTAAAATCAAGCAAGCGGCTGGGTTCGCTGCATGCGAATTGCACGAGACCGGCTTTTGCCTTATCGTTCAAAAGGATCGCTAGCAAAGCCGGCTGTGCCATAAGTCGCCCGTGGATCGGCCTGATGGCTTTCCTGGTGCATCCGGAGCAGCAGCGCAGCGGTCAAGCGCGTATTTTCTTCGAGCGCCAGTTGCAGATGAATGCTCTCGCCGCTGGCATAAAGAATTAAGAAGTAAATAAGTCCACCAATAAAGATACCGACGCCGGCCAGAATGCCACCTGCCGGGCCTAGCGTATCGAGTGTACCCGCCGGTATCGCGCCACCTAACAGGTTGGTCAGCCCATTCCCACTCATACTGCTAAAAATCACACCAATCGCAGCAAGAATCGTCAAGATGAAAACGATCCAGGCGATTACTTTTAATAAAGTGCCCATCACTCGCAAAACACCGAAACGCTTCGGTACACTCATGATACCCCTCCTATAGGATGATTAGCAGAATTGACCAACGAACTTTTCGCCAAAGCAGCTCGGACTCTTTGGCGCGGCTTTGGTTGTTTCAAATTACACTTATGAATCAGTCATTTAATTTTGGTTCATCGCAGCGAAGTACAGCGCTGGTGCAATCCAGCGCTGCAATATCAGAGATTAGAGGTTAACTCGCGCTTGCCGTTGATGCACGATTTTCTTTGGTATCGCTTTTGCTCTCAGTTTTAGTATCGGTTTTACTCTCGGTTTTTGTATCGCTACTCGCCGCAGCAGCCACAGTTTCTGTAGCCGGTTGGCTCTTTTCCGCAGGTTTACCATCTGTACCATTCGCCGAATCTTTGCTGGTCTTGCTATCGTTAATGTACCAACCACTTCCCTTGAAGTGAATGGCAGGGCGCCCCATGCGGCGCACAACTTGTACACTTTGGCAGACAGGGCAACTGGGCGTACCTTGGGCGGAAAAGGGTAGAATCTGTTCAAATTCATGGCCACAATTCTGGCACAGAAATTCATAAATCGGCATACAACTAACTCCCTATATGGCACACTGGGTAGCCATGAGATTTTTACGTACTATAATAAGGAGTATAATCGTCAACGTAATTATTGTCGAATTTAGAGGTCGTATACCACAAATTGGATAATCGTGGATAACGCGCGCGTTTGAAAACGTAGGGTTGATTCTTCCGATACATCAGACGCCATTCGTGTTTTCAGCACAACCGCAGTTTAGCTACAGCATACAGTTGACAAAAATTCAGAGAAATTTATGATCCGATGACCTACCGATTCTTGTCCCAACCCATGGCAGATGGCATGTATGAACCCGAAGGTATCTATTTAAGCGCACCCGTAGCGGGTGAATGTGTTGCCCTGCAATTTTGGGCAGACAACCCCGATCACTACGGGCAATTTCATTATAATGGCGTGGCCCTCAAGGGGCATAATGGCATTGATTTTGGTGTAATTCCTGGCACCTATATCCTTGCGGTTGACCCTGGACGTGTCACAGAAATTGGGGAAGAACGCGGCGGCATTGGGCGCTACCTTAAAATTGAACATCGTTGGGGCGAGTCATTCTATGCCCATATCGATACGATTTTGATGGATTCGGGCCAACTGGTCAAACGGGGTACCCGCATTGCGATCATTGGTGATCCAGAAGCGAACGTTTACACGACCCTACCCGCGCCGCACCAAAGTTATCTACACTTTGGTATTCGCATTAAACCGTTTAATCGTTTTGATGGCTGGGGGGGATTTGTGGATCCATTGCCCTATTTGAATCCCGCTCAATTAGTTTTTCCTGGGGAAGATAATCCAGACATGGGCATAGGTTTCGCCCCCCATACAATGGTGCGTGAATATTCGACCATCCGTCGCCCGTAAAACCGCTGGGCCGACCAACAGCAACCGTTTATCCCTGTAATGGCTAGGCTTTTAAGATTTATACACTTTCTCTTTATCTTTAGTTTCCGGTAAAAATCGAGTCAAAAAAGTCAAGAAATGACAAAAAGCGGTTAGTCGTTCACAATGGTGAGGTACCGATCAAAATACCTACCTAGGAGTGAACGATGCTAAC
>DAOTTR010000768.1:0-4957 GCA_034437715.1 Caldilineaceae bacterium | reverse complement strand
TCGCCAGTGACTCATCAATCACCTCGATTAGCTTGATCTGGCGACAGATCCCTGCCACGATCCCCAGATGATCGAGCCGCTTGCTTTCATATTCCATCTCTTTGGTTTCCATCCCCCTACAGTATAGCCAATCTTTCCCCTTTTCGCCCCCTTCATAATTGCTGCAACCCCCATTTTTCGCTGCGGAATGTGGGCACGATCATAGCCATGACCACGGTCACACGCATGACCACGGTAATGGGCACATGCACACACACCTACCCCCGGCCGAGGGCATCAAGCTAGGCAACCTGGTGGCGATGGGTGTTTCGGGCGGGCTGGTGCCTTGCCCAGAGGCGCTGGGGATCATGGTCATCGCCATTGGGCTCAACCGCATCTTGCTCGGCCTGGGCCTGATCCTCTCCTTCAGCTTTGGTCTGGCGGCGGTCCTGATCGTCATCGGCATCCTGCTGGTGCGCTCGCGTGCGCTACTGGAACGTTTTGGCAGTATCGGTAGTCGCGCCCAGTGGGCCCCCCGTCCGTGTCTTACCGCTTGCCAGTGCTGTGATTGTTACTGGGTTGGGCGTTGGTATTACGCTCAGCGGTCTGGCTAGCTACTTTCTGTAATCGATCTAGTACAGTTGGGCGTAGATACCACGGCAGTTAATCAGGCACGTTACTCGTGTACATCATGGTAAAAATAGGGTACCTTATTTACGCTGGGATCTACTAGCTGAAAATCAGCGAGATCGATACCGTCACGCGCCACCAAGTCGTCCAGTTCCTGACTGAGCCCACGGGCCGCATAGTAGCGATAGCCGCGGCTTGAAAAAGGCGCATAGATCGCCGGCGGGTCACCACCGGCGATCATTAGATCGAGTTTGGTAATATAATCGCTGCCGCCGGGGGGCAAAGACGCGGTTGATTTTGACCTCAGGATGCTGTTGCTCAAACGTATCAATCACGCGGTTGAAAAAATCCTCCTCGCCGGCACCGGCTCTCAGCAGCGCCGGTACCGGGTCGCCGATTGCTGCCGGGCTGCCCGTCTCGTTAGCAGCAGGTGCTACGGGGGTGCAGGCGGCTAAGGCCATGACGCCCATGCCCAAGACTACGTTCTGTAAGAATGTACGTCGACTCAGTTCAGTTGTCATCCAATGTCTCCACTTTAATGATGATGCAAGCAATTATCACTAGGCTTTATTAAAAAAGTAGAACTTACGCAGTGACTCGTCATTTTGCCGAAAGGCACCCGTCGCGCAAAATCTGCCGAAGATTTCTGCGCTTGATCGGAATGACAACTGCGTAAGTTCTAAAATAAATAAACCAAGCGTTCACCCCGTTGACAGCGCAAGCGGTAGCTGGTGACCACAGATAATTTTCTTTGGGCAAACACTATACGCTACAATAGCGTAATTAAATCGGCTACTCGTGCAAGTGTAGCCACGAAATAACGTGGTGTCAAGTAGTAAAATGCACAGCAATTCAGCCGCATCTGAATGGTACCTGTGTTGTCACTGGCAAGAGCAAATGGTGGCCAACCTGATCCAACGCCTAGCCAGCTACGGGCATAACCAGCAAGATCGCCTGCGCCACAAACAACTCTCTCTTTAGTTTCCTGCCTGCCCTACGCTTTCCAAAATTGTGCCAAAAAGTGCGTAAACGCGCTACTCCCAAAAAATGATTTGACAATCCCACGGCTGCTCGGTACAATGGCTTACATCTATTTTTTATTTGTATATTCAAAATATGAATAATCAAAGTAATTGATCGATTGAGTGCCTATGAAAACGTCTACCACCACTTCCTTACCCATCGAACATGCCCTGCTGGGCTTCGTTTATGATCGCCCTAGCTATGGCTATGAGATCTATCAACAACTGACCGCGCCGACTGGTCTGTGGCAAGTCTGGCGCATGAAACAGAGCCAACTCTATGCGCTGCTTGCCAAGCTTGAGGAAGAGGCGTATCTGACGGCCACCCTGCAACTACAGGATGCGCGCCCGCCGCGCAAAATCTATTCACTCACCGCAAGCGGACGCGCTGCCTTTGCGCAATGGCTGAATTGTCCTGTAACGCATGGTCGCCAGATGCGGTTAGAATTTCTGGCAAAGCTATACTTTACCTATCGCCAAGCACCAACGGTCACCCTACACCTGCTAGACCAGCAAGTGGCAACGTGTAGGCTGTGGCTGGCCGATTTGCAGCAACAAGCCGCCAGTGGTCCAACGGCACAGTCGTTTGACTATGCCGTACAACAATTTCGGATCAGCCAGATCGAAGCGTTTCTGACGTGGTTGGCGACATGCCGCCAGCCCCTATTGGCTGCTGCTGTCTATCCAGAAAACCATTCAAAATAGCCAACGGGTCGCCTGTACTTACTTTAGAAAAAGGAAATTTGTGATGGAAATCCTTAAAGCATTGCCCCGCCATGATGTGCCTGCCCAGCCGGCGGCGTGGGTGGCAAACCCAACGCTATACATTACGGGACTCGTCGCAGAACCACAGCGGATCACGCCGGCAGATTTGGCGACCTTGACGCGCACGGGTTTTACCGATGATTTTTATTGTGACGGTAAGTGGACTGTGCCCGACCAGCGCTGGAGTGGGTATCGCCTGTTGGATGTGTTGGCGTTGGCTGGTCCGCTAGTGGCGGCAAAGTACATTAGTGTGGGCGCGGGCGACTACGTGATTCCTATCCCCTGGGCAGAGGCCGAACAGGCATTGCTGGCGGATATGCTGAACGATGAACCGCTTACCCTCGAACACGGCGCACCGTGGCGACTGGCATTGTTTGGCGGACGTTGCTTTACCAGTGTGAAATGGGTCGATCGATTGGAACTGACGGTCGAGCCCGCCACGAATACCGGCTTGGATATTGTGCGCCAACGTAACCGCGCCTTGCTGGCCGAAAAAAGGGCCAAAAGGTAACGGGGAATTTAATTTTGTCACGAATTACCCGAATTTCGCGAATGATACTTCGCGAAATTCGGGTAATTCGTGACAAACCTTGCGTTTTGCGTGTCTATCATACCGTGCTGACACACCCCTAGCCAAGCCGTTTCTTGAATTCGGCGGTCAGCGCGGGCAACACGTCAAAGAGATCGCCGACAATGCCATAGTGGGCCCGACCAAAGATTGGCGCTTCGCGATCTTTGTTGATGGCCACAATCAACTTGCTACCACCCATGCCAGCCAAGTGCTGGATCGCACCGCTAATCCCGACGGCAATATAGAGATCGGCGCGCACGGTTTTGCCCGTCTGGCCTACTTGATGTTTGTAGGGGATATAGCCCGCGTCCACCGCGGCACGGCTGGCCCCCATGGCGGCCCCCAACGTATTTGCCAAGTCGGCCACCAACGCAAAACCTTTGGCTGGATCATTGGCAACGCCACGCCCGCCAGAGACAATGATCCGCGCGTCGGTCAAGCTGACTTCGCCGCTGTCGGTCGATTGGCTGGCAATCACCTTTTCGCCCAACGCGGCTTCGTCTAGGGTAACATCTAGCGTTTGAACCGTGCCTGTCGTTGCGCCAGCTGCGGGCATAGCAAACGAGCGTGGGCGAACGCTGGCAACTTGGATGGCGCTGTTGAAGGTGACATCGGTGAGGATATTGCCGGAGTAGACTGCGCGCATCGCCACCAGCCGTTCCGCGTCGATGCGCAGATCGCTGGCATCCGGCGCGATGCCGGCATGCAACCCATAGGCCACCGCCGCCGAGAGTTCACGGCCACGCGTCGTGGCACTGGTCAATACTACTGTCGCCGCGCTTTGTTGGATGGCCTGTTTGAGGATCGCGCTGTAGGCGCGCAGGCGGTAGTGAGCCAAGGCGGGGTCGGTGGCGACCAGCACCTGATCGACACCATAGCTTTGGGTGGCCTGCACAATCGCCGCTGTCTCGGCACCGATCACCAGGGCTGTCAAGGTGGTGCCCAGTTCCGTCGCCAGCTGGCGACCTTTGCCCAACACTTCCCAACAACTAGGAATCGGCTGATTGTTTGTCTGTTCAATCCATACCAAAAGGGACATAGGTTAGATCACTTTCTCGGCAAGTAAGAGATCAACAAGCTTGGCGGCCTTCTCCTGTACGGTTGCGCCATCAATGATCTGGATTTGGGTCTGGCGCACTTCGGGTTTGCGGATATTGGTCCACTGCGTCTGCGGTTGCGCAGGCGTAATGCCCAGATCCTGCGGCGTGACCGTTGGGATTTGCGCCTTGTTGGCTTTGCGAATGCCCATAAAGCTGGGATAGCGTGGGTCGTTGATCTCTTTGGAAACGCTGATCACCACCGGCAAACGACTCTCAACCGTCTCCTGCCCGCCTTCCACCAAGCGTTCAGCGATCACCTTGCCGTCGGCAATATCGACAATCTTCACCACATTGGTCAGCACGCCATAGCCCAGCTCGGTGGCGACACCCACAAAGGTGACGCCACTGTTGTCATCGACACTCTGCTTGCCGGCAAGCACAAGATCAACCGGGCCTTGTGCCTTCACCGCCGCGGCGAGGATGGCGGCTACCGTCCACAGATCGCCGTCCTGCACGCTACGATTATCGACTAGGGTTGCTGCGCCAATGCCCATTGCCAACGCATGTTTGAGCGCGTCAACGGCACTTGGCGCGCCCAGCGAAATCGCCAGCGTTTCTGCACCAAAGCGATCTGCTAATAGAATCGCTTCTTCTGCCGCAAATTCATCCCACGGGTTGATCACCATGGTCGCTTTGAGCGCACCGCTCTGCACTTCGGTGGCGGTGACTTTGGGTAGCTCAGCCGTGTCGGGCGTTTGTTTGATTAACACAACGACTTTCACCTGCAATCTCCTGGTTTTCCTAAAAGTTCAAGTTACCGTATGATAGATATTACTTTAGTTTCCGGTAAAAATCGAGTCAAAAAAGTCAAGAAATGACAAAAAGCGGTTAGTCGTTCACAATGGTGAGGTACCGATCAAAATACCTACCTAGGAGTGAACGATGCTAAC
>DAOTTR010000767.1:0-11472 GCA_034437715.1 Caldilineaceae bacterium | reverse complement strand
GCATGTAGCTTGCCATTTTTGCTTCAAATCATCAATGCAACATAATCGAAACACACGCTGGTCAGTTCAAAAAATCGATGATTACGCGCAGTATTTCAAGGTCACAACTTGGGTTACTAGTACAGTTGGGCGTAGATACCACGGCAGTTAATCAGGCACGTTACTCGTGTACATCATGGTAAAAATAGGGTACCTTATTTACGCCGGGATCTACTAGCAAACCATTTAAAAGTGGCACGAATGCAGGCTGCTTTACACGCTTGTGATTGTGCCACTTTTATGGGTGATCTGCATAATACGCCAATGTTACATTTCATCACCTGCTGCTCTGAATGAATTCAGAGCCTGAGACGGGAAACGTGTTTAAACACGTTTCCCGTCTCAGGTGTTGAATTCATTCAACACGAATTTAATGTTGTCGTAATAAGAACAAGCAACAGGCAAGCTTATTGTTATAGCATAGACTTGTTCACGGAATGGCCCGAGGAACACGCTTCCTTGGGCCACTTTTGTTTTATAAAGTAACGATTCAGGCCAATTGCATTCACCACCGTTCCCGGCTGAATCGTTACTTTATAACTTTAGTTGACTTACGCGGTCGTGTGTAATTAGCGTAACCCAAAAGTTTGTGCTAAAATACACAATAATTTGCAAAATGTTCTGTGAATGTGGCACCGCTTGCAATACAAACTTCGCTTGGTAGGATAATCTCACTTTCATACTCAATCGGTCGGCGCGGTAGGTAAGCTACTCGTTCAAACCAAAGCAGCGTATGTGGTTTATTCTCAACAACGTTCTCAGTACAATAGGCGAGCCAGGTTCGTGAAAGTCGAAAAGCTCTTGCAGCCGATGCGGGATAGCAATCGTGCCAAGAGCCATCTTATGTCTGTATGTAAAGAGGGCAAAGGTGAACGAAATAGAAATTCCTGATATTGTGATTGGGCGATTGCCAATCTATCTGAGAACGTTAAAGCAGCTCGTCACCCAAGGGCGTGAAGTCACTTCTAGCCAAGAGTTGGGGGAGTTGCTAGGCATTAGTTCTGCGCAAATCCGCAAAGATCTCAGTCACTTTGGTGAATTTGGCAAACAGGGCACTGGGTATAATACCGCTTTTCTCTGCAACCAATTAGAAGAAATTCTCCAAGTGGATTGTGTCTGGCCGGTTGTGTTGGTGGGTGCGGGTTATCTGGGCCATGCCCTGGCTAGTTATAATGGCTTTGAAAACCGCGGATTTCGGATTGTTGGGGTCTTTGATAATAGTGTAGAGAAGGTGGGAAAAGGCATTGACCAGTTAGCCGTACAATCGGTGGAGAACATTGGGCAGGTTGTAAACGAATATGGCTGCCAGATTGCCATCATTGCCGTACCCGCACATGATGCACAAACGGTTGCTGATCAACTGGTACAAGCAGGCATCAAAAGTATTCTTTGCTATGCACCAACTACGCTCAACTTGCCAAAAGAGATTCGAGTTGAATATATTGATCCCGTGATTCACTTTCAACACATGACCTTTTACTTGAAAAAAGGCTGTGTTGATCTATAGCGCTTAGCCAAGCGGTTTTTTGCGCGCAAGTCCCTGGGCACGCGGATAAAGGTTCGGTGTTGGCCGAACCTTTTTAATGAGAAAGATAAAGCGCTGTTCATCCAAAAAAGGCACCTTGGTGGGTGCCATGCGCGCGATTTCACCGCCCAATAGCTCAATCGCTTTGCGTGCCGCCAGGAATTCTTGGGGCGCGCTTGCCCCTTTATAGACCACCACAAAACCACCCGTGCGCGCCAATGGCAGCAGATACTCGGCCAGCGTATTCATGGGTGCGACCGCGCGCGCGGTGACTAGATCAAATTGGCCACGATGATCGCTCTGTCGCCCCAATTCTTCGGCGCGCCCCTGCACAACATTCATCCCTGGCAAGCCTAGCTTTTGCACCATCTGGCGCAGAAACAGAATCTTTTTGCCCGTACCATCCATCAATGTCCACTTGAGACGGGGAGCAGCAATTTTTAGGGGAATGCCCGGAAAGCCAGCCCCTGTGCCCACATCAATACAGTGTAGGGCGCGGGTCAGCGGCAACGTTTCGCCCAATGCCTCGGCCAGCAAGGGCAGACTCACCAGGCTGTCAAGAAAATGCTTGGTTTGCACCTCTGGCAGATCGGTGATGGCTGTTAAATTAAATTTCTCATTCCATGTCACAATTTCTTGGTAGAAGAGCGCAAATTGGGCCACCTGTGGCGGCGTCAAATCGATCCCAAGTTGCGTGCAACCAGCTTGCAACAGTGTGAGATCGGGCGAGGCTATGGGTGAATCGGCAGCCGAATCAGCAGATAGTGTACTTGGTTTGGCGATTTCCATAACCGAATTGTAGCACAACTCCTACTGGACTGCAATCGATGTTGTTCTTGCGCAGAGGGGATACTATCACGCCATGACAAAACATTATGTGTCGATTCATCCAATAACTCATCCCACATCGCGATGACTTCGACGTAACGCCATGCGGACAATTTACGTGATAATACATCATCGTATTCATTGAGCAAAGCATTCGAAACACAGGCTAGCATTAACCCAGCGCACCAAGCATCGATGATCAAGCCGCAGACGCCAGTTTGTTTCGTCAAACCTTCAAAGACAACATTCGTATCCAGCACGACGCGCATAGGCATGAAATTCATTCCAGCCTCATTATACAACAAAAATCGGCCAGCGTTAGATCGGGCATCCGCGGCGCTACGGCCACCACGCACAAACTTCCTGGATAGCGTGGAAGATGCCTTCGGCGGCTTGGGGCGCTTCGTCACCGGCTAATTTTGTATAACCGTAACTATTACGACAACGTTAAATGCGTGTTGAATGAATTCAACACCTGCGACGGGAAACGTGTTTAAACACGTTTTCTATCCCAGGCTCTGAATTCATTCAGCGCAGCCGGTGATGAAATTTAACGTTGGCGTGCGATTCAGCCGGGAGCGCCGCCATCCTGGCGGCGCTCCCGGGCGTAAAAACTGATGCCTGAACAGTTGCGCGGCCGCCCCTACGCATGATTTTGTTTGGCAAGCGCTGTGGCGGGGTAAAACGATGGGTGTACACAAGCTCTCTTTCCGCTACAGCGCGTGCCCCTACTGGATCATTACTTTTTTGGAATAGCCTTGGAGAAAAATTTTCAGGAATGAGTAGAACAGATGACCCTTTACCGTTTCTACCAGGATGAAATTGATCAACAAATCGCTGACAATGAAACGGACGAGTAATGGCCCGGCTTTATTCAAATGAGAACTTCCCGTTTCCAGTGGTAGCAGAACTACGGCGGCTAGGCCATGACGTGTTGACAATTCAGGAAACGGGCATGGGAAATCGCAAAGTTCCCGATCGCGAAGTCCTCGTGTTTGCCCATAGCGATCAACAAGCACGCTTAACCATCAATCGGAAGGACTTCCGCCGCTTACATCGCCAGTCACCCGCCCACAGTGGCATTGTCATTTGTACACGCGACATTGATTTCATCGGCCAGGCAAACCGCATTCATGAAACGCTTCAGGAATATAATTCGTTGGCCGACCAACTGATCCGTGTCAACCGATCTCAGGCATAGACATCAGGGCATACAGGCTCAATATCCATAAGGATTCACCTACTGTCCCAAAGATCATCTTCTGCCCGTGACAAATCGGATGCGCCCCAAACCGCTGTAGTTCACGGCCACTACGCACACACTTCTTGGATTGCATGGAAGATATCCTCTGCCGCTTGGAACACTTCGTCGCCAGCCAGGGCAAGGGGCAGTAGGCCAAGTACGATTGGGATTGAATCGTACTTGGCCTATGCTAACGTGTCAAATCATGGGGCGAAGCGAAACTGGGGAAACTCTGTTACCACGGATCAAGGCCGATCAGCTTTTTGCCCAAATCGCTCAGATCGGCGGTTTGATTGCGCGTCTCTTCCCAGTGGCGCGGTTCCGAGGGGAAGCGGCCCGGGGCGGTGCGATTCTGCCAGGAGGCAACCCGGCTTTGGCGCAATTCCGCGTCATCTTCTTTGGCCGGGAACATGCTAATGTATTGGGCCAGGCGCGGCTTATCCGTTTTGTTACGGCCATTGCCGTGAAGCAACGCCGTGTGCCAGATGATCAGGTCACCGGCTTGGCCGCCCAGGTGTTTAACGGTCAGGTCGCCGATGTCGGGACGGCGCAGATCGGCGTCCGGTTTCTGGTGTGCCAGAATCTCCGGCACGATTTTGTGCGAACCGGGCACACATTGAAAGCCACCTTGATCTTCGTGGGTGTCGGTGAGACAGAGCACACCCTGGACGCGCGTGCCAATCGGCCAGGTGGTCGGGTCAAAGTCCCAGTGGATAAAGCCCTGATAATCCCAATCAGGGCGCGCCGGCGGGTTCATGTTTGTGCGATCCAGGCTGACCCAAAGCTTTTCTGTGCCAAAAATTTCGCTGAACGCCTGGTGGACACGCGGGTACTGGCGATTGTTCCACAGAGCTTGCGGATGATAGAGTTGCACCATGCCTGTGCGGCTATGCCAATCGGGTAGGCGATACCATGTCTCGCGATCGGTGGGGTCCATCTCCAGAAATTCCCAAACCACATCGACAACGGCGTCTAAATTCGCCTGCGGCACCGCATTGGGAACAATGACATAGCCATTTTCTTCCCAAAAGGCATGATCTTGTGCGCTTAAAATGCTCATAATCGCTTCCTTTACTGCTAAAACAGCGCGGCTAACCGGTGTCAGCCGCGCTGCTGACTATCAACTTCAGTTCTTGGCAGTTTCGCTGTTCAAGATTTCCAGCATCGTCACCATTTGGCCATTGGCAAAGGCGCGGCTCAGGCCGACCCAGCCACTGTCATTGACCATGCGTGGGACATGATCATCGATCAAGAAACCCTTGAAGTTATTTTCCTTGAGGGTCTTCATCACTTGGAACATATTCAAGTTGCCCTCGCCGATAAAGGCTTCGCGGAATTTGGGTACCTGGCCGAGTACATCGCGGAAGTGGACATAGAAAATCTTGCCCCGTTCGGCAAAGTATTGCAGGCCGGTCAAACATTCCGCAGGGCTCATCTCGGACCACGAACCGACGCAGAAATCGAGACCATGATTCGGGCTGTCGCCCAACGTCATGGCGCGCTTGAAGGCTTCGTGGCTGCGCATAATGCGTGCCACACCACCCAAGGTCGGCACGGGCGGATCGTCGGGGTGTAGCGCTAATTTAATGTTGTTTTCCTCGGCGGCGGGCAGAATGCCTTTGATGAAATATTCGTAATTCTGCCACATTTCCTCGTCGGTATAGACGCGACCATGGGTGAGCGGCGCATCCTTGGCCAAGTCGTAGTCAAACGCTGTGGTTTGGGCCCCTCCACGCGCCAGCGCAGTGTTGGAAGTGCGCCAGACGCCGCTGACCACAAAGTGATAGCCAAAGATCGGGATGCCCGCCTTGCCCATATTGCCAATTGTCTTGCGCATGTTGTCGATCTGCTCATCGCGACCTGGCAAGCCGAGCATAGCCTTGTCATAAAACTTGATCGGCACATTTTCAATCGCATTCAGGCGCAAGCCCGCATCTTCACAACTGGCGCGCAGCCGTACCAGATCCATGTATTCCCAGTACGTGTCGCCGGAGAGCATGGGCGAGCCATGGAACATATTGAATTGAATATCTGTGATACCGGTTTGGTGCGCAAAGGTGATGATATCGCTGGTCAGATTATTGCTCTGACCGAGCGCAATGCGCATGGGGAGTTCAGTAGCGTTCATAGTCTACCTCTGTTTGACTCTACGCGTTCATGGCGCATGAGTAAGCGGCCAGTTACGCGATGGATAAAAACGACAAGAGTAATTCTACTGAATTTATTGCAATTCGTAAAATCACTAATTTCTAGTACAAGACGGCGAAAATAAAGCGCGGGCTATTTACCCAAATTCAGGTACGCTAGCGGTTGTAGGTCACCTTTGGTACGTGACATGTTCGTTCTATGCAAACTAGCCGATTTGTAAGCCGACAAGCGTCGTGGCGCAAGGCTTGGCTTGGGCGCTGTGGCACCATCGGGCTGCCCATCACGTTGCAAACGTGACCTACGAAACTGCTTCGTCACGATTGGTTCATTTGTGCCACTGTGTACTAGAGATTATTCCGATTTGTTCTTTGAGCGACAAAACAGGGTGCGGTGATTCTTGTAGGTGCGGTTACAAACCGCACAAAACTGGTTTGACCCTGATTGTGCGGTTACAAACCGCACCTACGCATGCACAAAATTAAATCGGAATAAGGTCTACTAATTACAAGGGCTTGGCGTAAGGAGTAGGCACGGGGTGTGGCTACTCCTCTACGTATGTGATGAAGGATAGACTCAATTACTCCTCACTCAAGCCGCCGCAAAATCAAGGCGTGATACGCCTTGCCCGGCATGGGGATGTCCACGCGTTCGCTGTAAAGCTCTCCCTGCGTCACGCTCATGCCCCAGGTGTCGATCACTTCGGCGCGGTACGTTTCTCCGGCGGGCAGCGTGATTTCGAGCAGCGCCGGCTGTGAAACGCCAGGGTAGATCAGATAGTACTGATGCGCTTGTCCGGCACAAGGATGCATGCGCAGCACACTCTCGATTGGTTCCAGCCCGGCCGCGGGACCCGCCTCAAGAATCTGGCGCAGAAAAGCCAGCCGTGGGGCGCTTTCACCATGCAGGACACCCCCCTTGGCCCACCAGAGGATTGCTTCGGGATGGAGATAGGTTTCGCCGTGGCCCACATAGCCGCCATGCACCGTACCCTCCCAGAAGCGATGTACCATCTCCTTGGCCGAAATGTTGCCCCAGCCCATCGGAATATTGCCTTCGTAACAACATTCATCGACCACAACAGGCTTTTTCACTTGTTCGCGCCAGGTCTTGGTCTGGGCTAGATCGCGGTGTTGGATGCTTTGGTGCGTCACCCAGGGTTTGCTGTGGTCGTAAAATCCGCGGCAGTTGTGGATCGAGCGCAGATGTTGGTAGGGGTCACTCTCCTGCGCGACCCGAAAAAAGCGATCCCAATCGGCCATCGACTTGTCGTCCATCAGGTCAAATTCGTTGGCCATGGACCACCAAACGTTGCGATAGGCGGCCAAGCGCGCCACCACATAGCGCAGATAACGGTCGTCGTGGGCGGCGTCCATGGTGGAAAAGCCCCAACGGTCGTAGGGGTGAAAGAGAATAATGTCTGCCTCGATGCCCAGGTCGCGCAACTTTGCAACACATTCTTCAAGCTGTTGGAAATAGGCTGGCACAAAGCGATCAAAGTCAAAACTCCAACCTTGCTGGATTTCACTTTTATTGCCGCCCATCCATTGGCTGCTGCCCTTGGTCAGGCATGGAAAAGGATAATTTTCCGGCTCGTTTTCGTTGTAGCGATAATGTTTGGGGAAGACGCAAAAGCGAATTTTGTTGAAGGGCGATTGTGCCAGCGTCGCCAATGTCTGTGCTTCTAATTCAGTGCCCTGCAAATTCCAAACATAACAGGTCGTGCCGATCTGCTTGTAGGGTGTGCCGTCGGCATAGGCAAAGTGATGGGTGTGGGCGACGCGCACCGGCCCGTGGTTGTCCGACTCCGGTGCAACACAGGTAAAGCTCCCTTGGGCGTCACTCAGTTCGGCGCGGTTACTTTGCGTACAATAGCGCCACTCCCCTTGGCTGTCGGGCATAAAGCGGATACGATAGATGCCATCCCCATCGTAAAAGCCATCGACTGCGATGGTGCGGTGTTTATAGGAAAATTGGGCGGTGAGTTCGACATCAAGAAAGGGGTTACCGGCGGCACTGCCATTGAGTGCAATTTCAAAGATCCCCCATTGTTCAACGGTTGATTGGTTGTCATTCATTTTGCTCCCCCTGGGCGCGTTCTCGGCTGAATCGTTACGAATTTTGCATCTTCTCGCTCCCACGGTCTCCGTAGGAGTGTTACCTGGACGCTCTGCGTCCGTTGGGAATCAGTATTTAGCTTGCGTGCTGATAGACATTCCAGTTCAAATAGGTGTCAAACGCCTCGGTCAGTATACTCGCGACATTCGATTGGCTCATAGCGACGTGGTGGGCAAAGCCGTTTTTGCAGATGTAGCGCATAAGCTTCTGCAAGCCGACCACCTCGACCACGGCGCGCGTGCCGGACATGGCCGACAGATAGTCGTCAGTGAGCCGCCCTTCGCCCACATAGCTGTTGATCCGACCGTGACGGTCATCGGTGTCGATGTGGGTAAAGGTGAGCGGCCCGGCTGCAGTACGCCCATCCAGCGCGCCCCAGGTGTTTTCCATCCCCAACGTGCTGCCCAACACTTCAGCCGCCACAATCTGGATCTCCGACACAAAGCTCTTGGCCCAGTTGCCACAGTAATAGTAGATACATTTGTCTGGCTCGTTGTTATAGCTGTTGTTCCAATCGACCAGCGCACTGGGTTTGCCCGACGCCAGTTGCAGCGCATACATGGAGGCCACGCCAGCAATGTCCACTTCACAAGCACTTGGCATCAATTTCTCACTCATCATGCTCATGATCGTACAAACATTGACCCCGTAATTGTGCTGGAGCGAACTCCAACATTGGATGGCGGTGGCGTCAATGCTGTGCTCGTTCATCCAGTCATTGCGCACAATATCCAGTTTCGCCATCAACACCAGGGAGGCGGGAGGGGTGCTGCCAGCATTGGCCATTGTATCGGTGCTGGTTGCGTCCAGGATAATAACCTCAATCTCCCAGCGCTGCAAAATTGCCAAAATCTCTTTGCGTCCTTCAATCACAAATTTATCGGGAAAAAAGGCGCGATTGCCCACAATTACGCCCAATGTCGTCTTTTTCACCAGTGGACTCCTTGCTATTGAAAATAAAGGTAACGATTCAGGCCAATCGCATTCACCACCGGGAGCGCCGCCAGGGATGGCGGCCTCCGTCACTGGCCGCCAGGGATGGCGGCGTTCCCGGCTGAATCGTTACGAATTTTTTACAGATAGAAGAGAAATTATGGCACGGCACGCACGTTTGCCGAGCAACTAGTACAGTTGGGCGTAGATACCACGGCAGTTAATAAGGCACGTTACTCGTGTACATCATGGTAAAAATAGGGTACCTTATTTACGCTGGGATCTACTAGGCGATACCCAAGCCATAACCCTGCTCCAACAAACGCTAGATGAAGAATATGCCGCTGCCGAGAAGCTTACCAAGTTGGTTGTGAGCAGTGTCAATCAAGAGGCGTGGGCATAAGTTGATCGTAACGATTCAGCCGATCTCGCAATTAACCTTCCAGGCAGGGCAACAACCGGTTGATGATTGGGTCGTTCGCCTGCCCCTGCCTGGAAGGTGGCCTAACCTGAATCGTTACGATTCAACCATCCGTGGGACACAGCAGCGTACAAACCACCGAATATATCCTCTATCTCTCCCTCTGAACTTCTATACAAGACGCTAAATCCCTCTTTCGGGAGATGACATCCCTTTTTTCAACAAATATAATTTACTGAATATTACCATTTGAAATACTATATTGTTTTATCTGGAGAGATACTGGAGAGATATGACAAATAATATGACAAATAATATGACGATAGGAGAGGTAGAAGAACTCATTAGCAAGACAGAGCAGAATATTACTCGGCAAACACTACTCATTGAACGTCTGAATGACAGAGGACACAACATGACTGAAGCAAAAAAAATGCTGGCCGTGTTGATTACATCATTGCAGAACCTGTATACGTATCGCGAGCAATTTATTAGGATCCGATGAGAGGCGAAGCGCTGGCTACGGTCACCAGCGACCACAATCAATACTGCTTCCTTACCGCCTGTATAATCGGATAGCATCTATGCCAATTCACAACCCAGAACAGATTGTACTTTCTAAAAGTTATAGAGAAGAGCGAAGCAACAACGCGCCTACCATCCAACAGCTAGAGGCTGAACTTTACGCCACTAAAATACAACTCCAGACGATGCGCGAGACGCACACTGTCACGGTGGAAGCGCTCCAAAGAGCCAAGGAGTATGCGGAACAAATTATTTCCACGATGTGCGAATCGCTGTTGGTCCTCACGCCAGACTTGCGCGTACGCTCGGCAAATGAATCGTTCTACGCCCACTTTCAGGTCACACCCGAAGAGACCGAGGGGCAACGGATCTATATATTAGGCAATCACCAGTGGGACATTCCCAAACTTCACACCCTGCTCGAAGAGGTATTGCCCAATAATAAAGTTTTTAAAGACTTTGAAGTTACCCATGAATTTGAGCAGATCGGGCGACGGACAATGTTACTTAACGCCTGTCGCCTTGACCATGTACAATTCATCCTGTTGGCTATTGAAGACATCACAGAGCGCAAACAGGCAGGGGATGCGTTGCACCAGATCAATGCAACATTGGAAGAGCAGGTCAGCATGCGCACAGCACAGGTGCAGTCACTGGTCTCGACCTTGACGCTGGCGGAGCAGGAAGAGCGCCGGCGCATTGCACAGATTCTGCATGACGACCTACAGCAACAGCTCTACGGCATTCAGGTGCGACTGCTGTCGATCCTCACGATTGCTGACCCTGACTCTATAGTGGCGGCGTACGCGCAGAAAGCCCATATCTGGCTTGATGATGCCATCCGCATCACCCGTCAACTCACGGTCGAGCTGAGTCCGCCGATCCTCCAGCAGGAGGGGCTGACGGATGCCTTGGAGTGGCTAGCAATGCAGATGACCGCAATATATGGCTTGCAGATCTCAATCTGCGCGGCGCACGCCTTTCACCTACCTGATGAAGACATGCGGGTGCAGCTCTTGCAGCTTGTGCGCGAGCTGCTCTTCAACGTGGTGAAACACGCTGGGACCGACCAAGCTACGGTAGAGCTACAGGAAGATGAAGCTGGCTTCCTGCTGATTACGATCAGCGACAAAGGGCGCGGCTTTGACGTGGCGAAGGCAGAGGCAAACTATGAGGGTGGGTTTGGCCTCTTTAGCGTACGCGAGAGGCTGGCGCTCTTTGGCGGACGGATGGACATTGCGTCCACCCTAGGTAAAGGCACCCACATTACCCTTACCATGTCGCTATCCGCGTCACCCAACCATAAAGCCATAGACAATTAAACAAGCATTGTTTCCAAGGTGCCAGAACCCAACAGCATTAAGCTGATTGCCCTATCCCTATCGGCTGTTGGGCACCTGCTCTGTGCTTGTTTGCCGTTCCTGGTTTCCCAAGGCTTGTTGTGAGCAACCGCTAGTAGATCCCGGCGTAAATCAGGCACCCCATTTTACCATGATATAGACGAGTAGACGTGCCTGATTTACAGCCGTGGTATCTACGCTCAACTGTACTAGTATCTGTGTGTCTGCTAGGTAATTGACTCGATAGTTGTGTTTTCGGACTGTTGTAAATTTGACAAGCACTTTCAGCGTAAAAATGACCGAAATTCATGATTGACAGGCTCGTTCATTACCCTTTTAGCCTTCGGACACTGCT
>DAOTTR010000766.1:0-25695 GCA_034437715.1 Caldilineaceae bacterium | reverse complement strand
GGATAAAACTTACGTTTTTCCCGTAATTTTCTTCGCCACCACTCCCGCGTGCCCGTCTTGATCTAGATCATTGGGCAAGGACGGGCACGCGGTCGGCGGCGAATCAAGTCACGGGTCTTACCAAAGGTTGATCCGCCGCCCACCTCATGCCCCTACGCAGCTTGTCATTACTCCTGCGTAACATGAATTATTGATATGTCATCCTGAATATTTGGCATCCATTTTGCCTAGCGTTGGTTAGTCGCTCTCTGGTACAAGCACATTTCTCGAATCTCGCAAAATGGACAAAGTCGAGCGAAGAGAAACCTTTCTACCAGCTATTTGAAGGAATTACCCTTATCAACGAGAGAATTGCCAAAGGAGGTAAACATATGAGTTCATATGTGCTTGGTTTTCAGGAGATTGACAAAACAAAGCTCATCGTTGTTGGGGGTAAAGGCGCGAACCTGGGGGAACTTTCCAAGATTGCAGGCATACGCGTACCAGATGGCTTTTGCATTTCTACGGAAGCTTTTAAAAGAATCATTAGAGAAACGTTGTCGATTAACGAATTATTGGCTCAGTTATCGCTGCTACAGGTGGAAGACCGCGATAAAATCGGCGAACTGAGCGCTGAGATTCGCCGGGTCATCGAAGAAATAGCGATTCCAAAAGAGATCGATGAGGAGATTACCCGTCAGCTTGAACAACTTGGTAAAAAAAATGCTTATGCCGTACGATCCAGCGCCACGGCAGAGGATTTACCGACTGCCTCCTTTGCAGGCCAGCAGGATACCTATCTGAATAGTATCGGCAAGGAGGCCATCCTAAAGCACGTTAGCAAGTGCTGGGCATCGCTATTTACCGAGCGGGCAGTCATTTACCGCATGCAAAACGGCTTTGACCACCGTAAAGTCCACCTGGCTGTGGTTGTGCAGAAGATGGTCTTCCCGCAGGCGGCAGGCATTTTGTTTACGGCCGATCCCGTCAATTCTAATAGAAAAGTGTTATCCATTGATGCCAGCTTCGGACTTGGTGAGGCCATGGTCTCTGGCTTGGTAAATGCTGATAACTATAAAGTGTGTAACGGCAAGGTTATCGATAAGCGGATATCCACCAAGAAACTGGCTATTTATGCGGTAAAAGAGGGCGGTACGCAAGCACAGGAGATCGAGCCTGAAAGGCAGAACGAGCAAGCGCTGACGGATGAGCAGATTTTACAGCTTGCGCGCATGGGCAGAAGAGTTGAAGAACATTTCGGCCACCCCCAGGACATCGAATGGTGTTTGGCTGATGATACATTTTATCTTGTCCAGAGCCGACCAATCACTACGTTATACCCCATCCCTGTAGCGAATGATGGCGTGAACAACGCCCGTTCCGATCAGGAGAATCACGTTTACATATCTGTCGGCCACCAACAAATGATGACCGACGCCATGAAACCATTGGGATTGTCCTTTTGGCTGTTAACGACTCCTGCACACATGCGTACAGCCGGTGGAAGGTTGTTTGCTGATGTTACAAATATGCTGGCTTCACCTGGCAGTAGAAATACGATAATAGATACCTTGGGAAAATTCGATCCGCTCGTGAAAGACGCACTTACAACCATCATAGAGCGGGGAGATTTTATAAAATCGTTACCGGACAATAAAAAAGAATCAGGCTCCGGTAAAAGCAATAAGTCTGGGTCGCTTCCGAATTTTCAAACACTAAACGACTACGATCCAACAATTGTTTCTGATCTGATCAAGAATAGTCAAACATCGATAGAAGCGTTAAAACAAAACATCCAAACGAAATCAGGAACCGATCTGTTTGACTTTATCCTGGAAGATATCCAGCAACTAAAGAAAACCGTATCTGCCCCACAAAGTATGGGAGTGATTATGACTGGTATGAATGCTTCATCGTGGATCAATGAAAAAATGAACGAGTGGTTAGGTGAGAAAAATGCAGCAGACACGCTTTCTCAATCTGCGCCGAACAATATTACTTCGGAAATGGGCCTGGAGTTATTGGATGTCGCAGATGTGATCCGCCCTTATCCGGAAATAATGGAGTATTTACAACAGGCAAAAGATGATCACTTTTTGGATGAACTGGTTCAATTGGATGGTGGACAGGAAACCCAGGACGCGATCAATGCTTATCTCAACAAATACGGAATGCGATGTACCGGAGAAATCGATATTACGAGGACCCGCTGGCGCGAAAAACCAAAACTACTGGTCTCCTTGATTCTTAGTAATATCAAAAACTTTGCGCCTAATGCCGGCAACCGGAAATTTGAGCAAGGACGACAGGAAGCTTTGAAAAAAGAACAAGCGTTATTAGACCGCTTGAAGCAATTGCCGGATGGTGAACAAAAAGCGAAAGAAACAAAACGAATGATCGACCTGGTCCGGAATCTCAGCGGATATCGTGAATATCCAAAATACGGCATCGTTAGCCGCTACTTCGTGTATAAGCAGGCTTTCCTGCAAGAAGCTGAACAACTTGTACAAGCGGGCGTACTTCATGAAAAAGAAGATAGTTACTATCTCACTTTTGAAGAACTTCACGAAGTCGTGCGCATGGGTAAACTGGATTACCAAATCATCAGCGGGCGAAAAGACGCGTACATACACTACGAAAAACTAACGCCGCCACGTGTGATCACGTCCGACGGTGAAATCATTGCAGGGGCGTACAAACGAGAAAATCTCCCAGCCGAAGCGATTGTCGGGCTAGCTGTTTCTTCTGGCATTATCGAGGGACGAGCACGCGTCATCTTAACCATGGCAGATGCGGATCTGGAAGACGGCGATATACTAGTCACCACCTTTACTGACCCCAGCTGGACACCGTTGTTTGTATCGATCAAAGGTCTGGTCACCGAAGTTGGTGGACTAATGACCCATGGCGCAGTTATCGCCCGTGAATATGGCTTACCCGCAGTGGTCGGCGTAGACAATGCGACCAAACTGATCAAAGATGGGCAACGAATTCGCGTGCATGGCACAGAAGGATATGTAGAAATCTTATAATGGGGAATTTGAAAAAGTAATTCAGCCGCTGGCTGTCACCCGAAGCCGCTGAGCGCAGTTGGATAAATTTGTGTCTTCACAACCACACTTCACCCTAGCCCTTGCTTGACAGCCGCTAATTTTCCAACAACGGCTAAGTCGAACTAAGCATCAACGCTTGACTATCTATCCTGTACGTTATCAGTCCGAGGAGACAACCGCATGACAACAAGTACCGTTCAATTCACACCAGAACAGATTGTACAGCACTATTATAGGGCACTCAACGCCAGACAGCCCGCCCTGGCCGCGCCCTTCTTGGGCGAGGATGTAGTACGGATTGGCATAATGGCGACCGATGGACCACCCCACCTCACACAGGGCAAAACCGCGCTTTTGGCGCGTATGCAGCGCATTGTCGATGACAATGGTGCGCTAACGGTGTACAATGTACAAGCCGCGGGCAACACCATAACCTGTTCTGTCCAGATCGCCACGGATACCATGCGTCGTGAGAAGATTGCGCCGCTAGAAGAAAATACCGAATTTCTGATACAGGATGGTCGCATCAAGTCCTATCGGGTGGTTTCCACGCCAGAAGCGATGGCGAAGATCAAAGCCACTACGCACTAATAGATAAAACCCTTAAAAGTCATAGATAGCGTCTCGTTTATTATCGAGTTTATTGGGTTGACTTTTAAATGGTTTGTCCATAAGTAAAATTGGCGGCCAACAGATTCTACATACATCATGGGGTGAGTTCTGTTGGCCGCCACTGTGCAAAAGGAGAACGTAACTTTTGAAAATTGGTATTGACTTTGGCACAACCCACACCTCGGCTGCGGTTTATGATGGTAAGCAGATTCGTGCCATCCCGCTAGACGCAGAGAATGCCAATCCAAACCTGCTGCGCTCGATGATTTATATCACCAAAACACAGGAACAGTTTCTAGGCTTGGCCGCAGTGCGCACCTTTCTGGAACAGGACACAGGCCGCGCGGTGATCTATCAGGAGAAAGTGGTGGGCACGCTGACCAATACGGTGGCCTCTCATGATGCCGACGAAAACGTGACGATCATCTACGACACGATCATCGAGGACGATATCGGAGCCCAGGGACGTTTGTTGCAATCGATCAAAACTGGGCTGCGCGCCGATTCTTACCTAGGCACCGCCATCTTTGGGCGCTACTATACGCTGCAAGAGCTGATTGCGTTGATCCTGCGCCAAGTACGCCTCCAAGCCGAAGCGTACCTGGGCACGCCTGTCCACCAGGCAACCCTGGGCAGACCCGTGCAATTTTCCGACAATGCCGCCACCGATCAAAACGCGCAACAACGGCTGCGCGAAGCCGCGCTGATGGCTGGCTTTACCGAGGTTGATTTTGTGCCCGAACCCGTGGCGGCGGCCTCGTTTTATCTGGCGCAGGTGACCAAACCCGAGACAGTGCTGGTCTTTGACTTTGGCGGCGGCACGCTGGATCTCACCGTCATGCGCGCCGATGCCGGCCAGGTTCACGAAATTTTGGCGACCCATGGTGTGCTGGTGGGTGGCGACGATCTGGATAGCCGCCTGATGCGCAGCCACGTGGCCAAGCACTTTGGCACCGAGTCGCCCATTGATACCAACTTTGACGAGCGGCCCATTCTCTTTCCCGAGGACTTGGCCGATGAGTTGGCGCAGTGGCAGACAATTCCCAATCTTTCGCGCCCCAAAGCACTCCAGGTGATCAAGCGCGCCAAACGCTACAGCCCAGCGCGCGCGAAATTTGTTGCCCTCGAAGCGCTCGTAACGCGCAATCATGGTTTTGCGCTCTTTGAAACGATCGAACAGACCAAGCGCAAATTGTCGGACGAGACAAGCGCGCAGCTAGAGATGGTCGCCGAGGGCATTGATCTGCATCTGACGTTGACGCAGCGCGCCTTCAACAGCGCCATCAATGAAGAGATCTCCAATGCGCGCGAAGGGGTGCGCAAAGTCATCGCCATGGCGGGTATTGCCGCAACCGCGATCGATGCGGTGGTCACGACCGGTGGCTCATCGGTGATTCCGATCTTTCAGCGCATGCTGGCCACGGAATTCCCCGCCGCCGCGCTTGTGCCGTTGGACACCTTTAGTGGGGTGACTAATGGACTTGCCATCCATGCCTATCAGGTTGAAACATAATCGCCAATAGCATGTCAGCTTGCTGCCAGCCAGCGGTCAGCGCATTTTCAGGATGTGCCTGCGCTAATCGAGTATGCTATATGCAACCAAATCACGCAGAATGCGTAATGATGGGTAAGATGTGACAGCATATATTGTGCGGTCATACAAAATGGCAAAGCTGCATACCACATTTTGAAAATGGGATGCAGCAATGGAAAGGATTTCAATCGATTATGCAACGCATTACCAATTATCAAAGCAAAGATCCTGGTCTAGCGGCTGTGCTCAGCGCACTGATCCCAGGGCTTGGTCAACTATATAACGGGCGTATCTTGTGGGCGATCTTCTGGTTTATTATTACGCCAGGTCTGTGGATCGGTACCGGCGGTTTCTTGGGCTGGGTCTGCCACGTCGTTGCCGCCTACGAAGCCTATCGCTACGCCAAGCGCTACAACTACCGGTAACCAGCGGTTTGTCGGTAACGTAAATATAGGATTGCGTAAGCGCAAGTAAGCAACAGCCTTCCCGCAGCGGGAAGGCTGTTGCGCGTCGGGTGATAGGTCATCGATCATGGCGGATCACGGGGTGGGTATTGACAAGCATCCTTGTACATTGTACCATGTGTACAACCTAGTACATGGGCAGAGCTTGATCGTGTATGTGATGCAAAGGGGAAACGACATGACCGCTACGTACCGCACAGATTTCTATATCTGGACACAGCAACAGGCCGATCTCCTGCGCAATGAAGCTTATGCTGAGCTCGATCTGCCAAACTTAATCGAGGAGATCGAATCTTTGGGAATCAGTCGACGCAGTGTGCTCAAGAGCCGCCTGCGAACGATCTTAGAGCACATGCTGAAATTGACCTGTGAGCCGGAGAGCCGAGCTGCAAACAAATGGCGGCGGGGGTTACCATCCTCACGCAGCGGATCAGCCTTGCCGACCTTCTGAGCGAGAATCATACCTTGCGCGCTACGATCGCTGACTTTATAGAGCCAGCCTACCAGGACGCCCGCGAGTTGACAGCGAACGGTACGCGCTGCGCTATTGACACGTTCCCTGCGGGGTGCCCCTGGACAGCAACACAGATTGTGGATAAGGCATTTCTACCCGAATAGGGGAGAAGCTACTTCCGCTGTAGGCGCGCCGGATCGCACAGATAGACAATCTGGCTGCCAACAACCGTCGCCACGACATCCAACTGCGCGTCCAACAAGACCAGATCTGCCTGATACCCTGGTGCAATCGAGCCCATCTGCTGGGCCAAGCCCAACGATTGCGCCGGGCTACGGCTGGTCACGGGCCAGGCCTCGGCCAGCGACAGCCCCGTGGCAGCGATAAAGTTGGCCAAGGCGCGCGCCATGGTCAAAATACTGCCTGCCAGTGTGCCGTCGGCCAGTTGACACACGCCATCTTTTACCGTCACCGTCTGCCCACCCAGATCATAGTCGCCAGGGGGCAGACCGGCAGCGCGCATGGCATCGGTAATCAGGATCGTGCGCGCGCTGCCCTTGCAGCGTGCCAGGATTTTCATGGCCGCGGGATGCACGTGAATGTTATCCGCGATCAGCTGGGCATAAATGCTATCGAGCGCCAACGTCGCGCCCACGGTTGCCGGTTGGCGATGGTTGAACGCGCGCATGGCATTGTAGGTATGGGTGGCTTGGGTCACGCCCAGTGCGGCGGCACGCACACAAACCTCATAGGTGGCGTCGGTATGGCCCCAGACGCAGATCACCCCTTGGCGCAACGCAGTGCTGATAAATTCTGACGCACCGGCCACTTCGGGGGCCAAAGTGATCATGCGCACCGGGCCAGCCGCCAGCAGTTCAGCCAGCTCGGGCAAGCTGGGGGGCCGGATATAGGCAGCAGGTTGTGCGCCGGGAAACTGCGGACTGATATAGGGGCCTTCGACATGTACGCCCAGACTACGCGCGCCAGTAATAGGCTGCGTTTGCCACTGCGCAACCGTTGCCACCGCTTCGATGATTGCCGCGTGGGGTGCGGTCATGCTGGTGGGCAGAAACGCCGTAACACCGTGTTGGGCAAAAAACTGGGCCATGCCCGCCAAAGATTCGACACTGGCATCCATCGTGTCGTAGCCAGCGCCACCATGCACATGCACGTCGATAAAGCCGGGCAGCACATAACAATCGGTTGCATCCAGGGTGATTGATTGGACGGCGGCAACAGGCAGCACTGCCTGAATCTGCGCATTACCCGTCAGGATATCGCCTGCGACAAAGCCAGGGTTCGTCAACGAATGCTCAGTGGCCGGTAGAAAGGTGGCTGGCAATAAGCCATGCCGGATACACAATTGCGGAAATGGATGAGACGCTTTCATACAGCTACCGAAACACTTTCTGGTGTGACTACAAGCGACAAGATCGTATCGCGCGCGAGGAGGGGTGGCACCGCCAGCCCCAGACTTTCGTAGAGTTGCAGCGGCACCCCACTATCCGCCAGGTAGAGATCACCAAAGGCGGTTCCTGCCGTCAGCAGCGTAGCTTGGGGCAAGGTCCATAATAAGGTCGCCATGGCCCGAATATGCGGCGTCAACAGTTGACCGGTGGCGGTGTCGAGTCCGCTGGGCGCGTCCAGGCTAAGAATGGGGGCGCGACTGCTATTGGCCAGCTGGATCAGATCGCGGGCTTTGCCGTGGGGCGCGTCGTGTAAGCCATCGCCCATAATGGCATCAATCACCAGATCGGCCAGCGGCAATTCCCAACCTTCCTCGGCCCAGGCGATGGGCGTGCCCAGGGCTTGCAGCGTCGCCAATTGGTGGGCCGGTTCCCCGCGATATTGATCATCGGGGTGGGTGAGCACAATCTGCACCCAAGCACCCCAGTTGAACAGATAGCGCGCCGCCGCCAAACCCGCCGCGCCATTCTTGCCACGGCCAGCCAATACAACAATCGGCCGATCTGTGATATCATCATCGAGCAGGCGCGTGGCCAGGCGCGCCAGGTTGCGCCCAACATTCTCTAGCGTTTGGATCAATTCAATGTGATACGTTTCGCTCATCATCCGCACGATTGTGTGGCGTTGTGCGGTTGATATGATTGGTATGGCGACCCATGAAGTTGCTGAAGTCACAGATGCTTCCGGCACGTCGATACCTGCTTCCTGCCAAACTTGGTTGTCGGAGGATAAACTAATCGCGACAACAATGCAACTCACTTGTTATTGAATTGTAACTCGCTTCGGCTAAAATTCAAATCACCTTTCAGATTGCAATTCCCAAGAAACCGAGGCTCTTTTGGATCGCGTGTGGTTGACAAGCACGCCACCAGTTAAAACCGGCGTCTGCCAGGGGAAACCGCGCCTAAAAGGCAACCGAAGCAGGTTTTGGATAACAGGCGTCGAATCGGGTGCCCCCCGGGCGCGATGCGGTCAACCACATCAGATCCCGAAGACCCGAAACCGAGATGTTGGTTTTTACTTTCATTTTCTCTATTCTTTATGCAATTTGCTCGTATGAGGTTGGTGAAGTGATGGACAAACCATGTAAAAGTCGTACAAATAATCGTATGTCAGCAGCGTACACATACACGACTTTTAAGGGTTTATCTATGCATAGATAAGGATGGTACCCCATGAACTGGACACAACAGATGGACGAGATGAGCAAGCAGTGGAACGACGCGCAAAAAAAGCTGTGGACGAATTGGCAGGAGGCCGCCCAACAAGCGTCGCCCCAAGGCCAAGCCAAGGCGATGTGGCAACAGATGTTGACAACGTGGAAAAACATGTTGGACATGCAAGTCGAGAGCGTGCGTCTCTGGTCGGAAAGTGTTGTGACTGGCGGGGCACCAGCAGCGACAGTCCAGTGGGCAGAGCAATTCTACCAAATGACCAAACAGTCCAGCGTTGTGCAGAAGCAACTATGGGATAGTTGGTTCAGCATGGTTGATCAGGTAGATCTTACAGCCATACCGAACGTGCCCAATATGATGAACATGAACAGCCAACCGATGGTGAAGCTCTGGCAAGAGATGGCCCAGCAGACGACGAAGATGCAGCAAGAATGGCTGAAAAATGTGAACGCGTGGCAACCGGGCAAGAAAGGGTAGTTGTTATGAATGGCTGGCCAGAGATGCAACAAAAAATGGTTGAGGATTGGTGGAAGTTGATGGCGACCCCAATAGCAACGATGCAACCCAATGCAACCACGCCGCCCATGGAGGCATGGCTGTCTGGCGCGCTCGACCAGTGGCGCACCTATGCGCAGCAGTGGAGCAGTGCCTTCACGCCCAATTTTGCCCCAGGATTTATGCCACAATTTACCGACGTGACGCGGGTTGCGCTTGAGCAATTTCTATCAAGCCAACAACAGAGCATCCAACTGATGGCAATGACAGGACAGGCATGGCAGGCGATAATGAGTGGTGCTGCTTCACCGGCTGAATGGCCCAAGGCGCTGCACAGCTATATCGAACAACTGCGCGGCAACTTAGACGCCTACAAAACCATGCAAAACAGCGCCGAACTTTGGCAACGCTATACGGAAGAAATGGGCAAACTGGGCCAGCCCTGGTTCGATTACTGGCTCCAATTGCAACAAGGTATGGGCCAGTCCAGCGATCCACGTCAAGCGGCAACGGCGGGTGCGGTCAGGCTCACCAATCTCTTTTGGGAAACGTTCAACCAAAGCGCCGGTCGGTTGCTCGGCGCGCCCAGCCTGGGGTTGACACGCGAGTTCAGTGAAAAGGTTAATCGCAGCTTTCTGCTCTGGCAAGAAGATCAGAAAGCAAACCTTGAATATCAACTGCTGATTGGCAACACCTGGCTTGATGCATTCGCCGCCTTTATGCAGAAGCTACTCGCCATGGCCGGTGCGGGTGAAACCATTACGCAGCAAGCGCAACTGTTGGATCTATGGGTCGAAGTGGCCGACGAACAGTTCATCCAGGTTTTCCATGCCGATACTTTTGCCCAGGTGCAGAGCAAATACATTAATAGCAGTATGGCCCTGCGCCGTCAACAGCGTGATTTGAGCGAAGTGTGGCTGCGTATGCACGATCTGCCAACGCGCAGCGATCTCGATGCCGCGCATCAGGCGATCTTTGAGCTGCGCCAAGAGGTCAAAGCCATGAAAAAAGCTTTGCGCGAGCAAGCACCCGTCATCGCCGCCATGCCCACACCAGAGCCTGTGGCGAAACCAATCAAACGCCGTACCGCAAAACCCAAAGTCGCTAACGTCCGCGCGAACGGCGCGGGCCAAGGGGCAGAAGGGCAATAAGCCATGTTTCCATTTCCAATGCAGCCCGCAACCATGCTGGAAAATCTACAGGAAATGCAGCGCAACGCAGCCATCGGCATTGAAAATCTCAGCAAGCTGCGCGAAGCAGATATTCACATTGGCACGGCAGCGAAACAGGCGGTCTATCGCGAGGACAAGCTGGTGCTCTATCGCTACGAACCTGTGGTGAAAAAGCCTTTGCCCATTCCCCTGCTCATTTCCTATGCGCTGGTCAATCGCCCCTATATGGTCGATCTACAGGAGGATCGTTCGCTGGTGCGTAATCTCCTGAAGTTAGGGATTGACGTTTATCTGATCGACTGGGGTTATCCCGGCCCGACCGAGCGCTGGTTGACGTTGAACGATTACATTAACGGTTATATAGATAACTGTGTCGATGTAATGCGTGCAAAGCATGGCGTAGATAAGATCAATCTTTTGGGCATCTGCCAAGGCGGCACCTTTAGTCTGTGTTACGCCGCGCTGCACCCCGAAAAGCTACAAAATTTGATCACCATGGTAACACCCGTCGATTTTCATGTCGAGGGTACGGCGGGCTGTGGCCTGTTGAACAGTTGGGTACGTGGGCTGGATGCCGATATGCTGGTCGATACACTTGGTAATATTCCGGGTGCTTTTATGAATTTTGGCTATCTTATGTTGCGCCCCTTTGCCTTGAATGTGGGCAAATATACGACCCTCCCTGCGATTGCCGCCGACGAAGCAAAATTACTCAATTTTCTGCGCATGGAAAAATGGATCTTTGACAGCCCCGATCAGGCGGGCGAAGCCTGGCGGCAGTTTATCAAAGATTTCTACCAGGGCAATAAGCTGATCACCGGCGAAGTGGAGATTGGGGGCAGCCGTGTTGATCTGCGCCAGATTACCATGCCCGTTTTAAATCTCTATGCCGAGCAGGATCATCTGGTGCCGCCGGCTTCCTCCTTGGCGCTACAAGCCTATGTAGGCACCGCGGATTATACAGTGCAAGCCTTTCCCGCCGGCCACATTGGCATGTATGTCAGCGGGAAAGTACAAAAAGATCTCCCCCCGCTTCTCGCAACCTGGCTCAAAGCGCGCACATAATCTGACAGGGAGGAAACCATGTTCGGCCTGGAAGACAAAGTTATCTTCGTCACAGGCGGCAACCGCGGGATTGGTGCTGCCATTGTGGACGTGCTTACCCAGCTCGGCGCGCGTGTTGCCTATACCTATCGCAGCGAACCAGGACCCGATGCCGCGCTTGCCATTCAAGCCGATGTCACTGATCCCGACTCGATGGCCGCGGCGATTGCCCGAGTCGAAACGGAGGTTGGCGCGATTTATGGCGTGGTGCTGAATGCTGGCATTACCAAGGATAATCTCTTTTCCAACATCTCGGTAGAAGATTGGTACGCGGTGATCGACACCAATCTCAATGGCGTTTTCAACACACTGCGCCCAATTGTGCCCCATTTGTATGCGCGCGGCAGTGGTTCCTTGGTCTTCATCAGCTCGGTGGTGGGCGAACAAGGCAATATTGGCCAGGCCAACTATGCGGCCTCCAAAGCGGCAGTGATTGGGTTGGCCAAAACGCTAGGGCTGGAAGGAGCACGCTATGGTGTACGCGCCAATGTCGTTGCGCCGGGCTTTACTTCGACCGATATGGTCAAAGCGGTGCCCGACAAAGTCAAAGAGCGCATTCTCAGCAAAATTCCGCTCCGGCGCTTTGCCGAGCCAGCAGAAATTGGCTGGGCAGTCGCTTTTCTCATGTCACCGGTGATGGCCAGCTATATTACGGGCGAAGTGATGAGCATCAATGGCGGGCAGTATACCTAATAGATAATCAATCATCAATAATCAATTGCTAATTTCTAATTGACAATTGATTATTGATGATTAGAAACCGTGCGAAGGAGCAAGCAGGATGAGTGAGTCGTATATTGTATCGGCAGTGCGCACGCCTATGGGCAAATTTGGTGGTAGCCTCAAAGATATCTCCCCCGTTGCGCTAGGTGCCCATGTAATGAAAGCAGCTCTGGAACGGGCGGGTATCTCCGGTAAAGAACTGGATCTATTTATCTTTGGCAATATCCTCAAACATGGACATGGGCAACTGTTGCCGCGCCACGCCGCCATCAAGGCAGGTATCCCCGTCGAGGTTGATGGCTATGCCGTGGATATGCTCTGCTCCTCGGGTATGCTGAGCGCTATAAATGCTGATATGGCGATTCGTGCCGGCGATGCCGATCTGGTATTGGCCGGCGGGATCGAGTCGATGTCGCAAGCTGGCTTTTACCTGAGTCATAAGGCGCGCTGGGGCTATAAATTGCTCACGGCGGCCAATGCCGAACCCGTCACCGATATTCTGATGGCCGACGGCTTAACCGACCCGATGACAGGCGAGTTGATGGGTGAGGAGACCGAGCGCCTGGTCGCCACGCATGGTGTCACACGGGCCGAACTGGACGAAGTGGCCTATCTGTCGAATCTGCGCGCCGCGGCCGCAACCGCGACGGGCAAATTCAGCCAGGAAATTGTACCAATTGAAATTACCGAACGGCGCAAAACCACCCTTTTCGCGCAGGATGAAGGCATCCGTGCCGAGACAACCATGGAATCGCTGGCGGGGTTACGTCCCGCATTTGGCAAAGCAGGGCACTTGACAGCCGGTAATTCCAGCCAAATTTCCGACGGGGCCGCCGCCTTGGTAATCGCTAGCAAAAAAGCCGTAGAGCAATACGAGCTCAAGCCAATTGCGCGCATCTTGGGCAGTGCCTGGGCGGCAGTCGAACCGTGGCGTTTTGTCGAGGCACCCATTCCGGCGATTACCAAGCTGCTCAAAAAGCTGGATCAGACGATTGACGACTTTGATCTCTTTGAAAATAAC
The DNA here is from genome assembly GCA_034437715.1 of Caldilineaceae bacterium. Classification (GTDB taxonomy): domain Bacteria; phylum Chloroflexota; class Anaerolineae; order Caldilineales; family Caldilineaceae; genus JAHBVH01. The sequence continues at coordinate 12,442 of DAOTTR010000766.1, read as the reverse complement.
GAGGCGTTTTCCCTCAACAATGTCTTGCTGCGCCGCGCCCTAGAGATCCCCTATGAAAAAATCAACGTCTATGGCGGGGCGATTGCCCTGGGCCACCCGATTGGGGCTTCGGGTGCGCGCATTATTGTGACGCTGCTCAATGCGTTGCAGCAAGAGGGCAAGGCGCGCGGCCTCGCTTCGCTTTGTCATGGCACAGGTGGCGGTACAGTCGTCGCTGTCGAATTGATGTAACCGGATAGTAGTCCAACAAAAAAGCGCCGACCTGTGCAGGTCGGCGCTTTTTTGTTGACTTAAACCTATAACAACTTCAAGACGACGTTTGCTTTATTCCACAATTCTTCCAACGCATAGTATTCGCGTTTTTCTTCGGTGAACAGGTGAATAATCACATCACCATAATCGAGCAGCGCCCAGCCACCACTATTTTGCTCCACCCCTTCCATGCCTAACGGGCGAATGTTTTGCTCCATGCGCAGCCCTTCGAGGATGCCATCCTCGATCGCTTTTGCCTGCCGTTCGTTGTCGATCGTCGCGATCACAAAATAGGCGGCAATCGAGGTTTGATCACCAACATCTAGCAGCACAATATTCGCGGCTTGCTTTTCTTCAATAATATCAATAATTTTATGGGCCAAGGCTTGACTATCCAGAAGGAACCTCCTCAATTCAATCATTTCGTGCTACAAGACTACGGTTTCGTTGTCCGTTGGAAAGTCACATAATAACTGGTGTGAATGCCATAGGTGCGTTGTTCAATACTGCCGAGGCCAGCACCACTCAGGCGATCGCTGGGCAAACCATCCACATTCACACTATAGGCATAGCCAGCGGCATACATTTGAAAATTGTAGGCATAATCCGGCGGGGCTTTATCTTCTGTCAAGCCGCTGAGTGCGCCTTCGCCCCAAGTTACCATCACAGGCTGGCCGACAATCCGATTGCCACTCTCGTCCAGGGTTTCTACATAAATATGATGCTTACCGCCCGATTGAATTTCATCGGCCCAGCGCGCATCGATCAAGCGCCAATATTGTTGGCCAGAGCTGACCGCCGCCTCTTGAATGGATACACCCAATTGATCCAAACGCGAGTCCCAAGCACGTCCACGCTCGGCTGGGGCAGCCGCAGCTTGCACCGCTTCTTCCTGTGGGGCCGCGGCTGGCGCAGCCGCGCCGATCACTTCAGCCGGGGCCGCTGGCGCAACCGCCTGTGCCTGGCCAACATATAATTGCAACAGGGGCACTGGCGTAGCTGTACCCGCGGCTGATACCATCATCGCCTTAGCCGCCACCACCTCGCCGCCGCCAGGGGATGTTGGGGTGGGTGAAGGCGTATAGGTAGCCGTGGGCGCAGCCAGGCTATCGGCTTGGACCACTGCGGCGGCTAGATTACCATTCTGGGCAATTTCATAGCTGCCCATGGTGGCGACAGCGACTAAGGCGCGTGAGGAGGCCGCCAATGCTGTGCCGTTGGCAATACTCGTACCACTCAACAAATTCAATAGCATCCATGGCGCAGCCACACCCAGTAACCAGAGCAGCAACAAGACAAATAGAGCGAGGCGCACCTTGCCAAAGGTGTTGAGATTGGCAAACCATTCCACAAAGCCACTTCCTGGCGCGCGTGCCGGTGGCTCCATCTGTTGCCCTGGCATAGGGCCGGCCAAACGGCGTTGCACGGTTTGGATCCTGGGTGCCAACGCTTGTGGGGCAGCCGGTGCATAATTGGCTTGAACCGAGTTCGGCATCATCGTGCTTTGGTTCATGCGCCGGCTAAACATGCGCGAAATCGTCAAGGCAAGGCTGGGGTGGCGCGTAACAAGCGTATCAAAATCGTCCTTTTCCAACATCCAAACATCAATGTCCGTTTCGGCAATTACCGTGGAGGCGTGCGGATCACCGGATAAAACGGAACGCTCGCCAAAAGTTTCCCCTTCGCCCAGAATCCAGCCATTGCCATCCAACGACTGTACATACACTTGTCCTCGATCCAAGAAGTAGAGGGCATCGGCTGGTGTATTCGCTTGATAGACTTGCTCGCCAGAGCGATAGCGCATAGGGCGCAGATGGCGCGTCACCTGGCGCAGATCCGAAGGACTGAGATCTGCCAAGATCGCAAAATCGCGGAAACGCTCCAGGTCGCCATGTGGATCTTCTGGCTCGGCCATGTGGGTCGCCAAGCCTTGACTGAGTGCCTTGGCAATGGCCGGGTGTTGCACCGTTAACTCATCCAAGTCGGCTTTATAGAGAATCCAAAGATTGGTATTACGCGTGGCGGTTGCATCTTCCGTGCGAATCAGACCGGCAATCAGACTCATCTCGCCAAAAAAGCCACCACCGGCCACGCGCGATTTCTCTTCGACAACACCGCTGGCATTTTCTTCCGTTAGTTCAATCTCGCCATTCTCGACCATATAAATCGCATCGCCAGCTTCACCAATGCGATAAACACGTTCGCCCGCCGGGACATGCTGTAGCACCATGCGTTGGGCCATGGCCTGCAAGCTTTGTGGTGGGACTTCCGCAAAGAGCGGCATCTGCGCCAGCCGGAGCACCGCTTGGGCCTGATCGGCCTTGCCCAGGCGTGAGCGGACATTGCGCCCCAAGCTACGGCGCAAACCAGGATGGCTGCTATTAACCGTTTGGAAATTTTCGGTGGATAGTACCCAGACCAAGCTATCTTCAATCGCTAGGGCAGTTTCGTTATAGGGTTTATTGGTTAGCAGCGCCATTGCGCCAATGATCGCGCCCGATTGTAGCCGTTGCACATCCTGCCCTGGTGTCATTGGATCAGGGCGTACTTCAAAAGCGCCATGTTCCACAATAAACAGACCACTGGGCATTTCGCCACCCCGATGCAGGGGAGCCTGTGTACGGACAATACGCGGTTGCAAATTACGGGCAATGGCATGGAGGGTATGGCGTGGCAGATTGCTCAGTTCATTAATCTTGGAAAGGCGTTCGACCAAATAATCGTCCATCTGGACTAGTAAACTGCCAAAGTTGCGACTAATTTTGATGCCGATCTCTGGATTGCGCACAAAGACGGCGCGCAATTTGTGATCCGACAATTTCCAAGCAGAAAGCTCAGAAGCAACAACTGCATCGACCTCTTGGGTAGCGCCACGGAACAAGCCATCATCGGCCAGAATACTCCCTGGGCCCATTACTGCCAACGCGCGGCCGCTATTCGCAAGTAAGCGCACAAATCCTTGCTCGATCACAAAGAGTGAATCGCTTTGCTCGCCACTCTTAAAGAGTTGCGCGCCTTTGGGATAGTGGCTATCAACAAAGTTGTCGGCCAAAATTTCAAGCTCTTCATCGGCCAAGCCATCGAACATAGGTATAGCCTTGAGCAGAATACTTTTCACTTCGCCTCCCTGTCATTGCACGACTGGAAATGCTCACTTCCAGGCCATCATAATTTTGATTACAATGGACTAGCTTGTTTGAAACTTGCAGGAAGTTCTTTATTTCAAACAAATGGTAGCATAACCAAATCAATAATTAACTTATCTCGCGATTAGCACATCACATCATTAGCACATCACATCATTAGCACATCACATCAATAGAGATTATTCCGATTTGTTCTTTGAGCGACAAAACAGTAGGTGCGGTTTGTAACCGCACAAACCTAGATCCACCCTGATTGTGCGGTTACAAACCGCACCTACGAATTGGCAAAATTAAATCAGAATAAGGTCTAATAGTTGCGTTGGAAAATCGCTTCCCAACTATGATGACCTTGACAGCCATACGAGTTATAGAAGATCTGACAATCTTCTTCACTACTACAATAACCGGCGGCAATCAACGTCGCCGTGTCGATATCGCGTGAGCGAGTGGTGAACCCTTCGGCATGGTCACTGGTCGCTTCACGGCCATCATTATTTTTGACAACCATAAAGCCTTCACCACTGCCATGTAGGTCGAATTCTATGACACCATCACCCTTGCCCTGCGCGCCCGTAACCACATCAAATCCGGTATAGATACCTTTAAGCTGTACACCATTGATGCGACCACCATTGGCGTCAAGCACATGGATGCGCAGCAGATGTTTGCCCACACAACCATCGTTCTCATCTTTGTTCCAGAGGCGCCTGCTCACCAAGGTAAAATGGGGTGGTGCGCTCGGATCGGCGGCGGGCGGTGCGGCTTCGGTCGTAGGTGCCGGATCAGTAACAGGTGCTACGGCTTCGGCAGTAGACACCGGTACTGCGGTCGGCGCTGGCGTAAACGTGGGGGGTGGTGTAGGAATATTGGCCGCCACGGCAATGGCAGTCGTATCGCCAGCCGTTTCTACCAGAGGGCTATAGACCCAACCCTGTTGTCCATTGACTAGGATAACTTCCCACCAATCGCTCCCCGGATTCTTACCAATAATGTTGGCCGTTTCGCTTTGGACTAACGCAGCCGTGACAGCATATTCGGTTCCCGGCCCGGCGCGGACATTGATATCGCTGGACGCTTTAACCTGTGGCGCCGAGGTTGGTATTGGGGTCAAGGTTGGGGTAACGATCACGGCAACGGACAATGCGGGGGTTGCCGTCAACACACTGGCTGACGAGACAGCCGGTGCGCTTTCGGCCACTTTTTCCGCAACGTCGGCATTATTCAACGCTGCCACGGAAGTGGTCTGTGGGACAGACGCGACAATTGCCACCGTTGGCGGCACAGTAACCGTCGCTTGTGGCGCAAGCGCTATTGCCGCAGCCCCTACGTTATGTTGCAAGGCATAGGTCTGAATCGCATTGGAGTGTAGCCCTAAATCCGTTGAAAGCGCAACAAGCGCACTGGTTAGAGCCGCATCAGGATTACTTGTAACGGCGCTCTCGGTTACCATCAGCAGCCATTGATTCAGATTTGCCACATCGAGCGCTTCTAATTCAGTGGTTGCTTGGGCGAGATTCTGATGCGTTTGATAATCAAGCGCGATCTGTTGTGTCGTTGCGGTTAGATCTTCTTGATTGTTACGCGCACTCTCTGGACCACAACCGGCCAGGATAACCATAGCCAACAATACACCAAAGACCAAAGACCAAGGTAAGGTAGTGCCTCTGGATTGTAATGAATTGTGGTGGGAAGATGATACGGGGGTGGTAGACGAGTCAGTAGGGTCGCAATTAGACATTCTTGATAGTTGGAACATTGGCAGCATAATCAGAAAGCAGCATCACACAATATTGGTATAGATTCACGAAAGCGTTCTTCCTTTGGCAGCAATTGCTTGTCGCACATAACCTTGTCACAGACAACCTAATGACGCAATTTATTGCCAACCGAAGTATACTACACCAATTGTGACAGATTCGCTAGACGCATAACACATGGTATCTCAACTCTTACCCAACGATTCAACGAATGGATTCGGCGAATTGCGAACCGGTGTTAGGGTTTTCTCTGTAAAATTCAAGATGCAAAACGAATGCTACCACCTGCTTTACTGATTAAGATCACGTCTCTCGCGTTATAACACTGCTTTGCTAAACACGAATGCTAAACCGCAATTGGTCAAGAAACAAATCGATGACAACAAAACTTGTTGTCATCGACCACAGATTCAACTACACTTATTCCTCTTCAACGATTCAGGATATTCAATCAGGATATGCTAAAGAGGAAGATAGTGCCGAAGGTGGGAGTCGAACCCACACGGGGGTTACCCACACGATTTTGAGTCGTGCGCGTCTGCCAGTTCCGCCACTCCGGCATTGCAAATCTGTATAGAGTGCAAGTATACTAAGAGTAGACAGAAACGTCAAATGGACTGTATCCTCAAATTGTCTGTAATCTCGCCAAGTCGAGAGATGCTGAGCAATCTGCCGATGGACAATCGGCAGATTGCTTGGGGTGCAGTATTCAAGCTAAAGCACTGTTTGGACGAAAACAATCGTGAGTATCCACCCTATTTCATCTCCCCTTTCTGAAGAACAGGCGATCATTGCCCGCGCCACAGCAGGTGAAACCCAAGCATTTAATCTGCTTGTCGAAAAATATGAAGCGATGGCCTACAGTGTCGCCTATCGCATGTTGCGCGATCAAGACGCGGCTGCCGATGTTGTGCAAGATAGTTTCATTAAAGCGTTTCGCGCCCTGGCCGGTTTTCAAGGCGGCAACTTTCGCAGTTGGCTTATGCGCATCGTCGCCAATACCTGCTACGATGTGCTGCGCGTCCAGCAGCGCCGCGCTACCGATAGCCTGGATGATCTGCCCGTCGATCACGATCATATTACAGCTTTGGTAGATCGCGCCGAAAGCCCGGAATCGTATGCAGAGCGGATGGAGCTCAACCATTTTCTGGAAATCGGCATTCAAGCCTTGCCACCCGAGCAACGCCTGGTACTCGTGCTGTGCGATATCCAGGGCTACACCTATGAAGAAATTGCCGAAATTGCGGAACTGCCAATGGGTACCGTAAAATCGCGCATTAGCCGCGCCCGGCTACGCCTGCGCGACTATTTGCTACACAAACCGGAACTATTACCCGCGGCTTTCCGTCCATAAGACAGGCACAAGAACGTATACTCTGTGTGAGTAGTACGACAAGGTTAAATTTCATCACCGGCTGCGCTGCATGAATTCAGCGCCTGGGATAGCAAACGTGTTTAAACACGTTTCCCGTCGCAGGTGTTGAATTCATTCAACACAAATTTAACGTTGTTGTAGTGGGCTGTAAGCGAAATTGTGAGGAAATAACCTACAACCGCAGCCCAAAGCCTGCACGTAGTATAAATGTATAAATCGAGCAAAGTTCTCTTGGAATTTGAGTGAAGATCGATAGAAATGTCATGACTTTATCGCGTCATCCGCAACTTAGTGAAGAACTCTTATCAGCCTACCTTGACAACGAAGTCACGGCTGAAGAACGCGCGCTCATCGAAGCGACCATTGCGACCGATCCCGCCGTTGCCTGGCAAGTCGCGTCACTACGCCAGACGGTTCAACTATTGCACGCGTTGCCCCCGCTGGTACTACCGCGTTCCTTTGCCATTGAGGCGCTTGTCGCCACGACCCAACAGCCAGCAGCGGTCAGCATACCCAAGCTCAAAGGTGTAACGCCACCCAAGCCTACCCATGTCCAAAAAGAAAATTACTGGTGGCAATCCCTGGCACAACTTTGGCAAGGTGGCAATCCCTATCTGCGCAATGCCACAGCCGTGGCCTTTACCCTGTTGATCGTGCTGTTCGCCAGCGACCAGTTGATCGCGCCCTACCCACAAGCGGTACCGCAACTCAGTGGCTCCACCGCGCAAGTCGCCATTAGTTCACCGACAGTCGCGGCAGTCGTGAATTATACAGCCCCCGCTACCACAGAGATGGTTGTCGCCACTACGTCGGGTGCAGTGAACGAAATGGCAGTCCCAGAGAATGACGCGCGCGCCAACCAAAGCGGAAACAGGGCTGACCCCCAAGTAACCGCGACAGGCAGTGCGACCCTATTATCCGTACCGCCAGCGGCCCCAGCCACAGCCAAGCGAATGCAGCAAGAAGATACATTAGATATCACGGGCAGCGGCGCAGACGCTTCGCTAGCCCAAGGTTCCCCCATACAAGGTAGTGGCGGTGGTTCGTCAGAGATGAACACAACAGCAGATGGTTCGCGCGCTGGCATTATGCAAAGTCAGGCTGCTAGCCCCCTTGCCTTGGCCGCGGCGGTTGAACAGCCCATAGCGACACCATCCAGCAGTGCCGGGGTCACAGTAAGCCAGGTGCTTACGGACGGGCTGGCAATCACTACAACCGAGCCAGTCGCCATTCGTGCCGCCGACGCGAGCATGACCGAGTTTGCCCCAGTCACAAAAACTGTCACAGAAACGGTAACGGCAACTGTCATGGTGACACCCTCGGCGGCGCAACCCACCGCCGTCACAATCAATACAGTCACAATCAATACAGCAGCAGCGGAACCGGCGCGCGCAACAGAGGATGTTGATCGTTGGCTAGCGTGGGCACAAATTGTGACCGTTTTGTTCACGGTGGTTTTGGGAAGTCTTTGGTGGCGCAGTAAGGGATAGCAGATGCCTGAATTGCCCGAAGTGGAAACCTATGTGCGCGATCTGGCCCCCCTGCTGCACAATCGTGTTGTGCAAGGCGTGACGGTTTTCTGGCCGCGCATGATTGCCGCGCCCACACTCGATCAATTTATGCAAGGAATGATCGGCCAAAGGTTCACCGATTTTGGACGCAGAGGCAAGTATATGTTGCTGGGATTGGCAGGTGGCGATACGTTGATGATCCATCTGCGCATGACCGGGCGGGTGACGGTTTGCGCCCAGCCGGTCATGCCGACCAAGCATACGCATGTCGTGCTGGATCTGGCCGATGGTGGTCAACTTCACTACCAAGATTCACGGAAATTTGGTCGCTTGTGGCTGGTGGCGACACCAACTGCGCTCTTGGCAAAACTCGGTGCGGAACCTTTAGCGGCAACGTTTGAACCAGATTACTTGGCCAATAAGCTAGCCAGTCGTAGCGCCAGCATCAAAGCCCTGTTGTTGGATCAATCGGTGGTGGCTGGTGTGGGGAATATCTATGCCGATGAAAGTCTTTTCCTGGCGGGCATCCATCCAACCCGCGCCGGCAGTAGTTTAACGCGTGGCGAAATTGCGAAATTACACAGTGCAATTCAACGAGTGCTTGCCAACGCGATTGCGCAGCATGGCAGCAGCCTGGGTGACAGTGGGATACAAAACTACGCACGCCCCAATGGCGAACTCGGCGAATTTCAAGGTAGCCACCAAGTCTTTCAGCGCACAGGCGAGCCCTGTCTATGCTGTGGGCAACCGATTCAACGCATTGTCTTGGCGCAACGTAGTACGCACTTTTGTCCGGCTTGCCAACAATAAATGGGCACGCAACCGATCAGGCGGCCGGCTTGCTGGTCGGTTGCGGTAACTGCCGCGTCGCCGCTAATTGACGGCGCAAAGTAGCTTCATGTTCGATGGCCGCAGTTTTGCCTTCGGCAATTGCGCGGTCCAAGCGCGATTGATAGCGCTGATCAAACTGTGTCTCACGCGCCGGTTCAAACAGATAGGTTGTCACCGCCGCCGCCGCCGCACCAATCGCCGCGCCAATCACCAAGCTGAGTACACGTCCCATCACTTACTCCTTCACATTCCGCTACGGGTAGTTGCCCTGTAGGTCACGTTTGCAAACGTGACCTACAAACGCGGCCTACTTTATCAATACTTTGCGGCCAGTCTTTGGCAACAAAGCTTACGGAGCCACACCGGCCAAGACTTCTTGCAGGATGGTCGTAAAGCGTTCGGCGGGTAAGGCACCGGGAATAATGCTGCCCTGACCATTATAGAGCACAATAAAGGTTGGTGTGCCACGCACAAAGGGTAAGCCAGCGTCCATATCCTCTTGTACACGTTGGGCGGCACTTTCACTGGCGAGACAAGTGGTGAATTCTTCTACATCTAGCCCGAGTTGTTGTGCCAGATCGCTGAAAACTGGGTTTGGCTCGCTAATCGACCAACTTTCTGTGCTGGCAAACAATCGCTCATGCATCTCCCAGAATTTGCCCTGATCGGCGGCACACTCAGCCGCGGCACCAGCCGCCGGGGCTTGCGGGTGAATCGACAGCGGGAAATGTTTGAAGACCCACAAAACTTGGTTAGTATCAACAAACTGCTCATCCAAGATCGGCTGTGTTTCTGTCGTATGCTTGCGACAGAAGGGGCATTGAAAGTCAGAGAACTCAATCACAATGACTTTGGCATTGGGGTCGCCGTGATAGTAGTCGCCGCCCATGGTCATGCCTGGGCGGTCGGGGTCGGGCAACAAACCGTCGGCCGTTGCCCAGAAAGGAATTTCTTCACTGCCCTGCTGTGCCGGCTCTTCGCTCTGGGGTGTACCACCTGCAATTAACGTATCGAGCATGGCCGCAAATTGCTCATAGGGTTGGGCACCTACCAGAGAAAAGGCTTCATCGGTCGCTTCGCGCACAAACTGGAAGCTAGGCGTCCCACTGAAACTTTTTGCGCGCGCTTCAGCCACGCCTTGTGCCACCATCGCTGCCTTTTCGCCGCTGGCAACACAGGCTCTATAGGGGTCCACGGTTGCGCCAATTTCAGCCGCCAAATCAGCAAAATAGGGCAGCGGATCAGCCATCCCTTCCCATTGGGACTGTGTCTGGAAAAGGCGCGCGTGCATGGTCCAGTACAACGCAGCACCCTGATCCGCCACGCACAGCGAAGCGACATGGGCCGCCGGGGCATTGGGATGCAGATCGACTAGTGGAAAGTCGCGAAAGACCACGCGTACCTGGCCATTGCGCACATAGCTTTCATCCAACGCTGGCTCGGTCTGGATAAAATAGCGATTACAGAACGGACACTGAAAATCACTATATTCATAGATGGTGATGGGCGCATCCGGTGAGCCGCGGTAAGGATAGCCTTCATTGGTAAAACCTACGGGAATCCCTTTATAGCTTTCGACTGGCGCCGGATCGCTGGATGCCGCGTTTGTAGTCGTTGTGGTCGTTGTTTGCGTATCTGCAACAGCCGCCGCGGGAATTGTGCCGGCAGGCAACTGCGCCGTGGTGGTTGGCTGCTCAGTCGCAGTGACCGGGTTTGTTACTTCCGCACCAACAATTGGGCCATTGGGTGCTGCTGATGGGGTTAGAGGTAATGTACAACCTGCAAGTAGGGCAACAGACAAGAGGCCAGCAAGCATCAAGCAACAGGAGAAGGAATGGTACTTGCCCGAAAAAAGAGTTTTCATTACATCAACCTTTATATGTATGTAGGCAACAAGAAAAGTACACAACAGTTCTAGAAACTGTGTACTTATTCTGGCATTTACTCACCATAAGTAGTATCCATCTCTACTACGCTTTGTCGTACTACAGAAAGGTGGGTAATCGAAGAGATAGCAAGACCATCATATCATAACCCTGATCGCAGGCAAAAGAATAACATGAGCGTGACTACTCCCAAGGCTAAGGCGCTTGGGCTTCTACAACTTCGTCTGGCGAACCAGCGTTGACGCCTTGTAGTCCCAAGGCGAGAATGTTGATAGTGGTATTATAATCACGATCAAGGACTAGACCGCAATGCGGACAATCATGGATACGGCCAGACAATGCTTTGGGCACCAACGCACGACAACGGGAGCATCTTTTGCTGGTGGTTACGTGGATCAACCTGCACACACCGTCTACCAGCATCTGCCGCTTTGTAGACAATGAACTGCGCAAACTGATGCCATGCGACATCGCGGGTACCCTCTGGGTGACTCTTGTTGAATTTGTTGCCAAAGATCACTTTATGTTCGGCCATCATGCCGATGATGTTCAAATCTTCCAAGGCGATGATGCCGTAAGTATTCACCAGTTGACGGGAAAGTTTGTGCGCAAAATCAGATCGCTTGTTGGCAATCCGCACATGAATCCGGGAGACAATCGCCTTGCGCTTCACACGCTCAGGTGTACCCTTGGCGACCTTCTCCAAGCAGCATTGCGCCGCACCCAGCACTTTCTGTTCACGTTTGAAGAAACGCGGATTAGCGATCTGGTGCCATCGCTCAGCGTGCCAAAGGTGGATATATCCACGTCAATCCCGACCGCCTTTGGATTGTCGGCGGGTCCCTACTGGGCAGGGTTGGCTTCGCTCTGACAGGAGATCGTGGCGTACCACTTGTTGCCCGCCGCGCGGCGGATACAGACCGTCTTCGGTTTACCGCACAATTCGCCATGGAGTTTGACCTTGACACTGCCGACCTTGGACAAGATGAGCATGTTGCCATCCAGTCTAGCACCGTTGCCATACTGCGGATAGCACAGGCTGTCATAGCGATCGCGACCCTTAAAGCGTGGATAGCCAGCCGCTTCCTCGCCAGCTTTGACACGACGAAAGAAAGCTTGGTATGCCAACTCAACGCGCACATTGACGTTTTGCAAAACCATCGAATGGAGGAGTTTCAGCGACGGGCGCTCAGCGCGCATGAAGGGAATCATATTCTGTGTATCGTACAAGCCAAACGAGTGACCCTCTTGTTCGTAGGTATTCTTGCGCACTTCAAGGATCTTATTGTACAGCCAGCGGCATTCCTCAAGCATCTTGCTGAGTGCGGTTGTCTGTGCTTTGCTTGGGTAGATCCGGTACTTGTACGTCTTCATACATGTAGCATACTATGCTTAAGTGAAATTAACAAAACCGGCAATCCATTTAAGATTTGTTGATTGTTCGGCCTAAAGGCAGGGTGCCCTCTGGGCCCCGTTTGGGCGAACCGCGTCGGGTACCCTGGGTGCCTTATATCCCAAGCCTAAAGGACGTGGGATTTACGGGCTTTACCTTTAATTAGAATAACTGACTCGATAGTTGTGTTTTCGGACTGTTGTAAATTTGACAAGCACTTTCAGCGTAAAAATGACCGAAATTCATGATTGACAGGCTCGTTCATTACCCTTTTAGCCTTCGGACACTGCT
>DAOTTR010000765.1:0-5948 GCA_034437715.1 Caldilineaceae bacterium | reverse complement strand
TGATCGCTGCCCACACGATCATCATGGTTGCCAATCGACATAAAGACGGGCCGGTTCGCCAGTTGCGCCGCCCAATGATTGAGATCCAACGCAGCCACCATCGGTCGCGCGCGTACAGCCGCAAATTCGCGCAAAGCCCGCCAATCAACGACCGGGGCCAGCCCCGCCACCCCGTCGATCCGCTGATCGGCAGCAGCCAGACGTAACGCGCAATAGCCTGCCCGCGATACGCCACAGGCAAAAATGCCACCCGTTCCAACCCCCTGGCGCAGACAAGCGTCGATCACAGCTTGGGCTTGGCCGATAAACTGGATAAAAGGATCGGCCCCACCGATCACCGCCGCGCACATGCCGACAATGCCCTCACCAAACGCGTTGATCTGCGAACCGTGATTGGGTAGATCAAAACTAGCAACGGCATAGCCAGCTTCGGCAAAAAGGCGCGCCGGAATGTGATAGGGATCTTCGTAAAAAGACGCCTGGCGCGTCGAGGAAAAGGTCAATAACAGGATCAACGATTCCCCCATATCACCATTCGGCTGATGCAACCAATAGGTCAACTCACCTTGTGGCGTCGGTACGGTTGACGCGGTGATTGTAAACAGGTCGGCAGCCCTTAACATCGATACGCCTCCACCGTCTGGCGGGCAATGGTTGGCCAATCCAAGGAGCGTGCGCGCTGGTACGCATTGCGGCTAAGGTGTGGCACATTGCGATCTTGAATGGCGTGCATGGCTTGCTTCAATGCGTCCGGCTGGTGTTGATCGTAGATAATACCGACCGTGTCATCTACCAATTCGGGTAGACAGCCCACCGCGGGCACGATCACCGGCAAGCCAAATGAGAGCGCCGTGATCGTCGAGCCCGAGGTCAGCACATCGACAAAGGGAAAGACGCCCACATCAGCGGCATTAAAGAAGTGTTGAAATTCAGCATTATCAAAGAAGCGCGACGGCTGGACAATAATGCGCCGATCGGCGGCTCTGGCGCGTGTCACAAATTGCTCGCCATAGGCGTTGTACACCTTGGCTGCGATCAAGAGCGTCACCCGTGGATCGGGCAGCCCCGTAAAAATTTCCAATAGCTGTTCCAATCCTTTATAGGGACGGACATTGCCAAAAAAGAGATAGACAAAGCGATCATCCCCAATCCCCAACCCCTGGCGCGCCGCTTCTCGGCTGAGCGTGTTGGGATAGGCGTCGATAAAGTGACCGTGCGGAATCACAAAGACCTTCTCGGTGCGATGAAAATGTTGCTGCACCAAGTCGCGCGCATAGCTGCAATGGGCAATCACTGCCGTACAAAGCTGCGTCAAAGCCAACCGCATCAGGCGATCCAGGTGAAAATGCGGGCTTTCGTGTGGATAGAGATTATGCACTGTCCACACGACTTTATAGCCCAGCGACCGCGCCAGCGCCAGATTGCTCACCAGCGTTGACGCCAGTTGCACCCGGTCGGCCAGTTCGGTGGCGAGATACATGTAGTGAGGCCAGTTCAGGTGCAGCACAGCCACTCGACCCTGGTTGGCGCGCAGCCATTCCTCGGTCAACTCTTCAGCCTGACCGGCTACCAGTTCAACGCCTTCTGCGGCCAGCGCTTGCGCCAGCAACCCACCATACGGATTGGCCTGGGTTAGGGAAAGACCAGCCGCTTCCCAGAAAAAAACAGCACGCATGATGCATCTACCTCGACAATAGGGTTAGGTTCGTTTTGATTACGCTTTAGCTCAGATCAATGCGCCGACCTGTTTTGGCTGATTGATAGGCGGCTTCGATTACGGCCAGATTCGCCAGTCCCGCTTCACCAGAAATGGGCGATGGGCCAGCCGTTGCCACGGAGCGCGCAAAGTCTGCGAGCAGCGCCACATGGGGACGCACGCCGCCGGGCGCAACCGAAAAATCTTGCACCCCAGCCGCGGTAAACAGACGCAGACTGCCCGCTGAATCTTTGGCCTGGATCGGCGCGGCTTGGATCGTGCCGACGGTGCCAAAAATTTCTATGCCATTGCTCTGCTGTGGCGCAAAATTGGCGGTGCTCCAATGGCTGGTGATTACGGCCTGCGCGCCATTGGTCAGGCGCAGCAGCAACGTTGCCGTATCCTCCACCGGCGACGCCGCGGCCAGCGTATCAACCATGGCGGTTACTGCCGTGATCGGCCCACACAAATACGTGAGCAGATCAATGCAATGGGTGCCCAAGTCCATCAAAGGGCCACCCCCGCTGATGGCTGGGTTGTGATGCCAAAATTCGGGCGCAGGCGGGAAATAGTCCGAGAAGTTCATCCGCACCGCCGTCACCTGCCCAATTGCGCCGCTGTCGAGCAAGGCTTTGATCTGCTGATGGCGCGTGTTGTAGCGCTGATAGTAGCAAACCATGAGCAGCACACTATTGGCGCGACAAGCGTCGATCATCTGTTGTGCCTGGGTGGTGTTGAGGGCCAGGGGTTTCTCGCACAACACATGCTTGCCCTCTTCTGCCGCTTGGATTGTCTGCTCGGCGTGCAGATAGGGTGGCGTTGCCACATAGACGGCATTCACATCCCCATCGGCCACCAGCGCGCCCACCGAAGCATAGGCGTGCGGTACCCCATGTTGATCGGCAAAGGCGCGCGCTTGGGCCAGATCGCGGCGCATGACTGCGATCAGTTGTTGATCGGGCGCTTGGGCAATCGCCGAAACCATCTGGCGTTCGGCGATCTTGCCCGCGCCCAGAATCCCCCAGTGGATGGTCATGTGGCTTTCATCCCTCCAGCGTAATCTCGCGGCCTGCGGTCAAAGAACGGTCAATCGCCTCGGCAACCCGAATCGCGGCCAGACCGTCGGCACCAGTTACCACAGGGGCCCATTGGTCGCGCAGCACACCGGCAAAGTGCTGGATCAGCCGCCGGAACATGCCATCTTGTTGATCGTGCAGCACGGGTGTATAGGTGGTATCGGGGTATTCTGGGGTATTTTTGGCGCGATAGACGGCCACGCCATTTTCGTGGCCCCACACCTCGACTGCGCCGGCGGTGCCGCGCGCTGTAAACAATTCGGTCTGCATTCGGCCACTGACAGCGGGCGTGCCCCACGAACTTTCCAACACGCCGATGGCGCCATTGGCAAAAGTTAAGACCGCGATAATAAAATCTTCACGCGCCTTGCCGCCCGCGCGCGAATAGGCCATTACTTTGGTAACGGGGCTGCCGGTGGTCCAGAGCATCATATCAATATCATGCGGGGCCAGCCAGTAGGCCAACGGAAAGCGACCAATTACCCGTTCTGCCGCGATCTGGGGTGGGTTGCGGCGACCGTACAGATGCAACACCTCGCCAATGGCGCCATCGGCCACGGCCTGGCGCATGGCAGCAAAGCGCAGATCAAAGCGCAAACTGTGACAGACCATCAGCCGGACACCGGCGCGATCAGCATGTTCGACCATAGCCGCAGCGTCGGCAGCCGAGATTGCCATGGGTTTTTCTACCAACACGGCTTTGCCCGCGTCCAATGCCATGAGTACCGGCTCGATGTGCGCCCATTCGGATGCCGCAACAATCACGGCTTCAATCTCCGGGTGAGCGTCCAGCATGGCGCGATAATTGCTGTTGGCATAACCGGGCACTTGATGCGCCGCCGCTACTTTTTGGGTTGACGCTTCGCCATTGCCACAAATCGCCACCAGATGGGTCTGCGGCATCTCGTCGATAATCCGCGCGTAGAGTTGGCCCATACGACCGGGTCCGATAATCGCCAGTTCGACTGGTTTGGTTGCCTGTTTCATAGCTCGTCCAATCGCACAGGTTGGCCGCCATTTTCGGCCGATTTCAATAACGCGGTCAGGATACCGATCACTTCGACTGCCCATTCAATTGGATAGGGGGGCGTGCCTGTTTCGGCCATGGTGATGATGCGCGCCAGCGTATCCACATAGAAATCTTTCCAGTTGGTGATGTTGATCTCGGCCCAGCCCGTTTCGCCATAGACCACACCATGGTAGAGACTGGGGGACTTTTGCAATAAGTTGATTGTGCCCTGGCGGCCATCGGCATAGTGTACCAGACCGACATCGCAGCGTGCCGTGCGCGTGGTGGTGACCGATTCAGCGCCGGGTCCCAACAGGGTGTGCAGCAATTCAACCGGATGGATGCCATAGAAAAAGGGGTGGCGAGCCCGTGGATTGGGAAAGTCACCAGCAGCGGGGCCACTGGTCATGGCACAGGAAAGCGCGCCAAAACTGGGCAAACGTGCGGCCAATTCATTCATCTCGACGGCATAGCGCACGGCAGAACAGGACATGAGTGGCACATTCTTCTGGGCGGCCAGTTGCACCAATTCGCGCGTCTCGGCAAAATCATTGGCAAAGGGTTTGTCGACAAAAGTCGGCACCCCGGCAGCCAGGGACAGGCGCGCGGGCGCAGTGTGATCATCGCCATAGCGGTTACAGATCATCACCAGATCAACACCCGTGATGGCTTCCGCGGGCGTGGCAACCACTTGGGGGATTTGGCATTGCGCAGCCTTGGCTTGGGCTTGGGCGGGATCTTCGCCCCATAGTTTGATCACCTTGGCGCGGCCATAGAGCGGGGCCGTAGGCAAATTCACTAAACTGGCGTAGGCTTCAGTGTGGGTGCTATCCGCACCGATCATGCCGATTGAAATCATGGGATCTCCTTTTGAAACTGCTTAAAAATCAACTTAATAGGACTTACGCACTTAGTCAGACCTGTAGGGTCTCAAAGACCCTACAGGTCTCCTGTCAGATTACTCAACTGCGTAACTTCTACTTAATTTACAGCTGCCAGAATGCGTTGTGCAGCATTATAGCCGGGGCCGCCGTTCACCTCGCCCCACGGATGCATACCCGCGCCACACAGGTATAGGGCTTTGATTGGCGTGGTATATTGCGCCAGTTCGGGCAGGGGCGCTGCCAGAGCAATTGGTTACTGCGCCCATCGACATGATGAATGTTGCCGTCGGTCAGATACATGCGCTGTTCCAGTTCATCGGGAGTGAAGAGGACATAGTCGCGCACCGATTGGCTAAACTTGGGCGCATAGTGGTCCATCTGCCGGAAAATCCGATCCGCCACTTCGGTTTTGCGTGTCTGCCAATCACCCTGGCGCAGCAGACCGCGTTCGCAAAGTTGCATGTCGCGCAGGATCTGCGGGCGCAGTGACCAAACCAGATTGGCACAGGTGGAAAATTTGAAGCCGTGAATCAATTCCTCGGTCACACAGGAACCACCGACCATCGCTCTGGCCTCCAGCATCAAAACGCGCAGACCGGCGCGCGCCAGATAGAAGGCGGTTACCAAGCCATTATGGCCTGCCCCAATGATCACAGCATCGTACATGCTCGATTCCTTTTCAATCGTTTACGTTACGCGCTTAAGTTCTATTGCGCCGGAAACCAACGCAGCAATTCACGCGCTACCAACCCATGACCTTCTCGGTTCGGGTGATTGATGTGTGAAAGCAGGTCGGTCACTTCGCCGCCGCCATCCAGATAGGTTTGGAACGCGCGATGGCTATCGGCCAGCCCAACGCCATAGGTGGTGGCCAACCAGCGCACCTGCTCGGCATGGCGCGGCAACTCGGTTTCCCATTTGGGATCGCCCCAGCGCAAACTCATCACATCATGGGTTGGCGTCAGCAGAATCACTTTTACATTGCGGCTGAGCGCCAACTCGATCATCTGTCGCCAGGCGGCTTCGGCGCGTGCCAATCCCAGGTCGCGATCATTGAGCGCATAGTCAATGGTGACTACATCTGGTTTGTGACAGAGCACCTCTGCTTCAAACCGCGCCGCGCCCGCTTCAGAATTTTCACCACCGATAGCGGTCACAATCACATTGACCACGGCATGGCCAAAGCGTTCTTTTAAACCCACGAATAGCAGATGGGGGTAGGCGTGCAGCGAATCGACAATCGGTGTGGTGAAATAACCCGCTGGTACACTGTGGCCGTGACA
>DAOTTR010000764.1:0-6896 GCA_034437715.1 Caldilineaceae bacterium | reverse complement strand
AGAATCAAGTATGCAGTAGGGGCGGCTTGCAGCCGCCCGTTCGCAGCGAGCCAAACGCGGGGCGGCTGCAAGCCGCCCCTACGCATGATTTTGTTTGGCAAGCGCTGGATCCTTATTTCTTTGCAAGCGCCTTAGTCTTTACTACTGATCACAACTTGCTTTACAGTCCACTAGCTGCGGGCAAACACGGTGCGAAGGATTCTTGGGCGATAGCAATGAAGGTGCAAAAAATAATCCCACACAACTGTGTGGATCGATGGATAACTGAGCAGTGAACTGATGCGCCATCGAGACTGCTGGCTGAATAGTACAGTAGCCTCCTGTGGAAATAGGTGCAAAATGAGGATTACATACGTGCTCATTTTCAACCCATTCCCACAGGAGGCGCTACGCACCTGAACCGCTCAGCGCTGGGCATACATGCTGGATAGCCCGGCGCTGAGCGGTTCACTACCTATTTCGTGATAATAGGCATATAGACTTTGAAGCTTGCCCTCTCGCCATCATTTGCCGAAATCGTCAAGGTCATGATTGGCAGTATGCCCAATGTCGCATTGGTGGGGTTGCTCAGCGTCAAGATGACTGTCTCATTATTCTCTGGAGTTGTATCATCAAGAATGTATAGCTCAATGGTGCGGCTTGTCTCGCCAGCGCCAAAGGACAAGGTACCGGCGACCTCTGCATAGTCTTCGCCTTCAATCGCCGAGCCATTGCTACTAGCATAGTCCACTGTCACCACTTTGCCCGATGGGATATTCAAGGTAACAACCACTTCGACCGCGCCACTGCTCTCATTCTTGGATGCCGTACCACTGGCAAATTGGACAGTTGGTGCCGCATCTTCGTCAACAATGGTTAGTGTTGCCTTGTTCGGAATACCCAAGGTTGCATTGCCAGGTGTGCTCAACGTTAGGTTGATCACTTCATCCACTTCATCTAACGCATCATTGAAGATAGCTACGGGGAAAGTCTTGCTAGTTTCACCTGCTGCAAAGGTCAAGCTGCCACTGGTGGCCGTGTAGTCACCAGGTGCAATGGCTGTTCCGTTGCTGGTTGCATAGTTCACCGTAATCGGTGTGCTGGACGGTGCGCTCAGCGTTGCCGTAATGGTGGCTGTGCCGGCTGCTTCACTGACACTATAGGTGGCGCTACTGAACTTAACGGTTGGTTGTACCGTGCCATCCGTAATGGTGAGTACAGCGTTGGTGGGTATACCCAATGCCGCGCCGACCCCTGGTGTCACATTGCTTAATGCCAGATTGACGGTTTCGCTGCCTTCAAAGACACCATCATTGATGACGGATACGCTAAAGCTCTTGCTCAGTTCACCAATGGCAAAGGTCAAGGTGCCGCTGTTGGCTGTGTAGTCGGCCAGCGCAATGGCGGTGCCATTGCTGGTTGCATAATCAACCGTGACGATCGTAGCCGCGGCACGGCTGAGGGTCACTTCGATGACCACTTCACCCGTCGCCTCATTCACGCTATAGGTGGCCGCACTAAATTGGACGGTGGTTGAATCATCATCCACAATGATCAACGTGGCCGCGGTCTGTAGCCCCAAAATCGCGTTGGTCGGATTGGTCAGCGCCAAATTTAGCGACTTCGTGCCATCTTGGATGGCATCATCGATGATGCCCACCGTGAAAGTTTTGCTGGTTTCGCCAGGGAGGAAGGTCAATGTGTCTGCCGCCGTGTTATAGTCAACACCAGCCACTGCACCACTTAGGCCAGCACCATCACTGGTGGCATACCCTACGGTCACGGTTTGGGCCGAAGCTGCATCCAACACAACCGTAATGGTCGCGGTACCAGCTATTTCATTGACGTTGTAGTCAGCGTTTGTGAAGGCTACCGCAGCCGCGCTTGTGGTAAAGGTCCACTCTTCGACCACGGGACCAGCGTCAATGCCTGCATTTAAGCTCAATCCGGTAAAATCTTGGATGGCGTTGGTGAGTCTTACGGTATAGACCGTATTGGCGGCCAAACTGCCCGCTGGTGTGAAAGTTGCTGTGCGGTTAGCGACATCATAGCTGATCGTACCAGGAACAACCCCACTGGCACTTTGGACGCTGAAGCTGTCCGAAGTAAGTGTCGCCTGATTAATGGGCTTGCTGAACGTGGCGGTCACAACACTAGTCAACTGGATGTTCGTTGCATTCTTGGCTGGCCCATGTGCTGTTACGACCGGGGACGGATTGCCGAGAATGCCATGTACATATACCAGGCTGGTTTGTGTGGCCGTAACGGGCAGAGTCACACTGTCGGAAGCCAGAATAACGATACCCGTCGTCTTGTTGACATTCTGCTTCATGGACGAGGCATTGTTAATGTTCTTATAGACCGAGTCTTCGATCAAAACAGTGCCACAGTCCTTGGGTCTGATATTCACAAAATCGCCCATGCCAGAAAGCGGGAAGGTGATGGGCAGCGATTTGTAACAGATTTTGCTGCCGCCTTCTTTACCACTGACAAAGATACGAACTTGATTATCGGTTGCATCGGACAGATCGCCTTCGTCAATCAGCAAGATCGGGCGTGTATCTTTATCGATATTCAAGCTATACGGATGGAAAGAGATAGTGCCGTCCAAGTCACGTGCGACCATGCCAATCAGGGGCACTGTGTCGGTGATCGGGTCGGTGAGGGGCGTGCTCGTCTTGATGGCCGCAAAGACGCGGCCATCATTGGTGGCTTGCAGCGAACGGATGCTAATATGATCGTCGGCACCACCGGGCACCGAGATCATCTGGTGGGTCCAGGGATCAGTGGCGCTGATGTTATTGTCGGCCCGATAGGCAAAGTGCAGCGTGTGGGCGGTGGTAATGACCGAATTGTTCCACATCACCCCAATGTTGTTGCCAAAGGCGACGACGGCTGAAATGTCACCGCGCACAGCGTTCACCGCCGTGCCATCGACATTGAGCACAGGCACAAAAGGCGTGCCCCAGGTAACACCATCATCTGTAGAAGCGTTGATGAAGACACGGTAATTGCGTCCTCCTGGAATTGTGTTATCGGTGGTGTTGCCGCGTGAAACATAGGTGACCCACAGATTGCCCGATGTACCCTTGGCTACCACTGCTGTTTCGCTTTCGCCTTGGTAAACAATGGTTGGAAAACCGCCATCCAGGGTGTAGGTCTGCAAGGTCGCGTCATATGTGTAGCGATAGAGCCGTGTCCAGAGCGTCTGGTTCGGCGTATCTCTACCATCTGATTGGATCCCGATATGGGAGACTACATAGAGTTTATTGGTTGCTTCATCCCACAGCGTATCTGCCTTGGTATTGGTGCGATTGTCAATCGCAACCCCGGTATCCTCCCAGGTTTGCGTGCCCCAATTCAGTTTGTGGATGCGAAATTCGCCGGCCCCGCTGCTATAGAGCGTGCCCCACCAGAAGCCATCATTCCACCAGAGTTTGCTCTCTGGCTTCTCACCGCTGGGCGCGCCATTGCCAGTCCAGCCTTGGAAGGAAAAATCGAGGTAACCTGCGGGTGATAGCGGCGTGCTTTGTGCGCTGACTGTCACCCAAAACGCGACCACCATTGTCATGGCAACGGTTGTTACCACCAACAAACGGCGTACATGTTTGGATAGATTAATAAGAGAATGCATGCGTTATTTTTGCCTTTTCTAGTGACAACAGTTCATTTTGCTAAAGTCTGCACACCTTGATCCGGTTGGGATCAAGGGCCGACATCGTGCCTGTATGCTGCTTACGCTTTTGCGCTGGCTACAGGTGAAATTGCAGGGTCTGTAATTTGTATCCTCTCCTCCATTGCTTCTACACACATCTGCTCCAACTGGCGTGCGCTGCGTGTCCATTCAAAATGTTTCTGCGCAAATTGCCGACCTTCTTTCGCCAGCCGCGCCCGTTCCGCGGGTTGAGCCAACAACTGCACGACCTGTTGGGCAAATGCTTCATTTTTATCGGCGACGTAGAGCGGTGCTTCTACACCCGCCTCAATTCGCAAGCCATTGGCGGCAACCGAGGTGGTTACAATCGGCACTTCCATTGCCAGCGCTTCTTGCAATTTATTTTGCATACCAGCGCCAAAGCGCAGCGGCGCAACAAAAACCGTCGCCTTTTCCAAATGATCGCGCATATCCTCTACAAAACCCGTGACGATGACATCCGCATAACGCTGTGCCCGTTGACGTAAGGCGGTCGTTGGATTGCGGCCAGCGATGATCACCTTGAGATTGGGAACGTGCGGGCGTATGTGGGGCAAAATGTCATCAATTAAATGTAGGGCCGCATCATTATTGGGCGCATAGTCCATCACGCCCGTAAAGATCAGACAATGCGCTTCCGGTGTGTGGCTGCGGCGCGTCCAATAGTCTAACTCAATGCCGTTGGGAATCACCGTTGCTTGGCTGGTTGGGCCAAGAATGGCGGCGCGATCGCGTTGCGAGATAAAGGCGATATGCGATGTGCCTTGCACCATCTTGCGTTCAACTTGGCGCACCTGTAGATAGCGCAACCCCAAAAAGGAAGCCATGAGCGGGTTGACATGGCGCATTTTGCTGCGTACGCGGAACGAAGTCGCATCACAGAAATCGATGACAAGCGGCAGCGCTTGCCATTGCGCGATCACAGGATAGCAATCTTTGCCATGAAAGAGCACCAAGTCAAACGACTCGTCGCGCAGGAGTTGCTGAAAAGTTGCTTTCATACGCCCAACACTCTCGCGCAGCGCTAGTTGTTGGGCTGCCTGATTGCCCACCAGCGGTAACCGTTTCGCAAGTTTGCCCAGGGTCGATTGTGCCGGGCCCTTGACTTTGAAGGTCACAATGCGTTCGGTATAGGTTGCCATCTCGGCCAGCGCTTCCGCGGCAATCGGGCTACGCTCCAAGGTGAGTAGCGTAATCGCATGGCGTTGCGCTAGTTCGCGAATAAAATGATAGTGGCGAGCCGAACCACGCACTTTCGGATGTTGAAAGGCGGGTATAATATAAAGAATTTTCATCGTATCTCAACGGTTTCTGCTGCGTGGCGGATTGCCCACCAATCGTTACTTCACATTACTTAATTCGCATAGACAGACGAAAGCAACAAACGACTCTGCACAATCGCCACCGTCGCTTGCGGGCCGATATTATTGCGTCGCAGGCGCAACCAATCGACATTTTGTAGATTGTTGCTGCCCGCACCTGTCGTAAAAGCCAACGCCATGCCACCCTGCTTTAACTGTTCGACCACGGCATTGTTGAACGAGCCATTGGGATAGGCAAAGCTAGGGAGCACAGGCCCAATTTCACGTTCCAGATCGCGCAACGAGGCAAAGGCTTCCTTGACGGCCTCTTCGGGTGATACACGATTCATCAGGGGATGGGTTTGTGTATGCGCACCCAGTGCCACTCCCTCTGCCGCCAGACGCCGCAACGCGTCCCAGCCTAGCACATCATTTACAACCGGCGGCTGACCTAGCGCTGTGTACAGTTGCTCTACCAACGCCATCGCCTCGCGGTGGGGCAAGGTTTTGACATAGTCGCGCAACTGTTTGTACGCCCGTGCGCGCGCATTGGCTGTGCCCAGGGATAACTGGCCCAGAGGTGTATCGAGCACTGCCTTGCTTGTGCCGCTGAGCGCACTTTGCAACTGATCCCACCAGAAAACGCGCGTCGGTTGGTCGGGAAAAGCGGTGGCGACAAAGACCGTTGCTGGCACCCCATAGCGCTGCATAATCGGCCAGGCGACTGTCGCAAAGTCTTGATACGCGTCGTCAAAGGTGACCATCACCGCGCGCGGCGGCAAGATGTGACCGCGCGTGAAAGCGGCAAACAGTTCATCCAGGGCAACCACATGGTGTCCTTGGGCCAGATAACCCATCTGCGCCTCAAACGCGGCTGGCGTACCCAGGCGGTGGTAGGTCAAGATGCGCAACTGGTTGGGTCGCGTGCGCTCAAATTTTTCCAAAGCGCTGATCACTTTAGAAAAAAGTGGGCTATTGATCAATGCCTGTGCAAGCTGGTTTGCCACTGCGCTGCCCTTCGTCTTATCCATCAATCTGTAAAAATGGTTCGTCGCTTATTCCGTGCCATTTTTCATCTTGCCATAGAGCTTGCGCGAAATTTTCGAAATCTCGGCTAGCCCAGGCTTGGGATCTTCCCAGGATAAAATGTCGAACTTGTACGCTGGGTGAAAGAGCTCGGCGATGGCTTTGACCGCTTGCTGGCGCTTGGGTATGCTCAGGAACGGGTAGCGCTTGCGGCCTTGCAGCACCGCCGCGATCCAAAGAATGTCAAGCTCTAGATTGCGTGCGCGTGTCCCTACCTGGTACTCCTGCGAAAACGGCTGCTCTGGTACCGGTGGGCCGTCGAGATACATCTCCACCAAACGGCCTGGGAAATCCATGCCACTGCGTACCGCTAGCGGCAGCGAACCCCAAACCCGACCATTGATTTCCATTAGCCGCGGCCCATCCTTGCCTACTTTGAACTCGACCATGGCCAAGCCCGTCCACTTGAGCGCTTGCAGCAGGCGCACCGAACAGTCATACAGAAAGGGATCCAACGCCACACTTTCGCGCAATGCACTGGCCCCACCATTCAGCGGTACCTCGCGCAAGCGTTTGTGCTGAAAGGCGGCCAGTGGTCGCCCTTCATGCATCAACAACTCGACACCATGCCCATCGCCGGGATAGTATTCTTGCAACAGCACCGGACACAGGTTTTCAAAGCGCGCCATCTGTTGGGCCAGTTGATCCAGATTTTGCGCGTAACTCACTTCAAACGCTTCAATCGTCTGCTCCCGATACAACCGCGAAACCTGCGGTTTCAGCACTAGGGGCCAACCCAAGGCCGCACCTTTTTCGACGGCCTCTTGCACCGTGTGGACCAAACTGGTGCGCGGGGTTGGCACATCCAGTTCCTGGGCGAGTTTTACCGTTTTTAA
>DAOTTR010000763.1:0-18237 GCA_034437715.1 Caldilineaceae bacterium | reverse complement strand
CGTGCAGACCATCTACTCCTCCAGCTTTTTTTTGCTGGTTAGTTTAGCGGCTCTGCCTCACCATTGGGCAAATGTAATTGTCGTTATTGGGTAAGTATAATTGTCGTTGACCGCTTATTTGGCTATGAAGCTCAGACCAGAGCGGCAGTGGTTGCAGAAAGTTACTCAGGACGCCCGATTGAAAATGTCACACAGTACTTCGCTCATGTTAATGCTGCCAAGTGTTCTATGAATAACATAGGTAAGGGCCAAGCTGATAGAAAAGTCCATAAGACTTGTAGTAATTCCTACCTGAGGGAGGAACTGGTAATATTGGAGCCTGATATTTTAATCACGCAAGGAAACGCGACAAACGAGATCATGAGCAACTTGTTAATCGGTTACCAGTTTTTAGAAAGCGATCTCCCGGCAGTTAGACATGTGGATGTAGGAAAAAAGGCGACATTATGGCTGTTAATGCGTCATCCTGCTCGGCAACTTGCCAAGATTCGAAATGACTGGCCCTCTTATGTTCATGCGATTCAAGAATGGAATAAGCCATGAAAGTGGGTTCATATGAATCCTGCCATCGAACATGCGCTGGTGCCGATCAGGGGTGATGCCGCAGGCGATGGCTACGCCATCTCGGCTTTTTTGCTCGTTCCTTCGGCTTGTCCGGCGGGGTACAACCTGTTGGCAGTGCTTTCATCCCCCTGGCTAGCTAACGCTGGTGTTCGGCGGCAATCAGCCCACGGCAAGGCCAATGGGGTCAAACCAAGCATCGAGTAACGCCGGAGCGAAAAGGTGCATCCGATGAAGTTAGGCGTTGTGGGGTAGACTATTGCTGCAAGCGATCTCTAATGGTATGTTTGATGCCCAGAAAGGAGCGCATCTCATGCTTCAAACGATCGAGGCGGTCATCGACCAAAATGGCATATTGCGCGTGCTGGAGCCAATTCAATGGCCAAAGCATCGTCGAGGGCTGATTACGATTCTCAACGAGGAACCGTCCGACGAATTGGGCAACCTTGCGCTGATGAGCGAGGTGGCGTTAGCTAGAGATTGGGAGCGACTGGAGGATGACGAGGCGTGGTCACACCTAGCCCAGCTTCCATCGTTGTAATGCCCTTTCCCTTCTCTGATTTGTCGGGGACAAAGCTGTGTCCAGCAGTGGTGTTAGTAGACGCTGGGCGCAATGACTGGCTGTTGTGCCAAATCAAAGGTCAACATCTATTCTGTTCTCGAAGCCGCCGCCAAAGATCCACTGGTGCCGTCTAGGGGTGAGCTCAGGTTGGTCGTCTGCAGTTCGCCTGGCGACACGGGTGGGCGTTCGGCCGCGCACGCTGATCCATCGCTGTATGTGAGACCGTTCGGCAGCTACAGACAAACGAACTCTACGCGTTTGATGTTGTATTGCAGGAGGGAACGACAATGACAATGCACAATCCCAGACACCCTACATTATTGTCAAGGGTGTCGCATCCTTCATTACCTTCCTGACGCACGCCTTCGGTAGTGCGATGCGCCTGTTCCAGGCGAGCCGTTTATGACCACCAGTACGCGCGCACCGACCGCCCAATCACATGCCATCACCGACCAATGCTCTATTCGTGTCGTGAATGAGCGAATGCGACCTGCATGACGCGGTCGAACCGACCGCTACAACCGACCGCCTCAGCATCGTGTTCGGCATTGGGTGGGGAAGCGGTTGAAGCTGGGTGAAGCAGACGGGTCAGCGCTGCTGGGGTGAAGTGTCACTCGCCGGCGATACATTGTAGTGATTTCTGTGTTAGGTGGAGAATGACGATGACCGCAAAAGAAATCCTCGAAGAAATCAAACCATTGGGCAGCGACAGTTACAAGCGCGTGATTTTCAACCACGGCGTCAAGGAGCCATGCTTCGGCGTGAAGATTGGCGACCTGCAGAAGATCGTGAAGCGCATCAAGCGGGATTACCAACTGGCGCTTGATCTTTACGACACCGGCGTCTATGATGCAATGTATCTGGCCGGGTTGATCGCCGACGACATGCGGATGACAAAGAGGGATCTCCAACACTGGGTAGACAAGGCCTATTGCCTCGGGCTCTGCGGAGCGACCGTGGCTTGGGTCACGGCAGGCAGCCCACATGGGTGGGAATTGGGACTGGAGTGGATCGATGCGGAGGCACCCCTCACCGCTGTGGCTGGTTGGGCGACGTTGGGCAGCCTTGTGTCCGTCAATGCCGACACGCAACTCGATCTGATGGCGTTGAATCATCTGCTACAGCGGGTACAGAAAACAATTCACCAAGTACCAGACTTGGTGCGCTACCAGATGAACTCGTTTATCATCGCGGTGGGTAGCTACGTGCAACCTCTGACCGACACCGCCATCCAAACCGCGGAACAGATCGGCCCGGTGATGGTGGATTTGGGCAACAATTCATGTCAGGTACACTTCGCCGCGGACTACATCCGCAAGGCGCAGAAACGCGGCACCATCGGGAAGAAGCGCAAGACCGCGAAATGCTGAACGATGATGTGCCTACGCAACCACTGAGCCCTGCCCACGCATCCCGGTTGCAATGGAGGTGGGGTGATCTGGGCCTGTTTCCCCGGTTGCCCCCCCAATCGCGGATCGGGTACAGCCAGTCGCTTAACCCTTCACCCTGCCCTTGGCAAATCACGCATCAAACGTGGGCAATTCAGCGGGCACGGTGATCGTTTCTTCCTGGCGGACGAGCACTTGGCCGGTATGCCCACCGGGCGCGCGGCTGATAAACCGGCGCGGGGTGAAGATGACTGTGGCCGCTTTTTCGCCGCGCAGTTTGGAATAAAAGGCAGCTAATTGAGCGGCCATGCGCAACGTTTCTGGTTGAATTGGTTGCCCACCATTGCGAATGATCACATGCGCGCCAGGCGCGCCACGGGCATGGAGCCAAAGATCCTCGGCTTTGGCCACCTCAAAGGTGATTTGCTCGTTTTGGCGTGCGCTGCGCCCCACGACAATCTCAAAGCCTTGCGGGCTCAGGTAGCGCAAGAGTCGGGTTTCCGGCTGTTTGGCGCGCTTGGGCGGCACTGGATTTTTGCCAACAGTTTTGTTGGGGGTCTTGCCTGTCGCTTGCCCAAAGGATCGTGTATGGGGTCTGTCGCCCGACTTGCCCATGAATTTCGTGGTAGGCTTGGCCGGGGTGCGTGGCAACAGAGCGGCCGCTTCCATCTCCTCGCGCACCGTTAACAATTCCGGCTGATTGGTCGCTTCTTGGAGATCTTGTTCCATCTGCGCCAGAAAGGCGACTTCGGCCTCCAACTGTTTGCGCCGTTCGGGGATAATCGCGGCGGCGCGTTCCAACTTGGCCACCCGCTTAAACCACTGCTCGGCCTGTTCGACCGGGGTCTGCGTGGGGTCAAGCAATATCTCAAGTTGCCTGTCGCCCAGATCTACCACCAAGCTTGTCTGATCTTCGGCAATCTGGCTGCTAAGCGCCAGCAACCATTCGGCCTCGACACGCAATTGTTCCGCTGCGCCGGGGGCCGGTTCATCTGCGGCAATGGCCGACAATTGACGTTGCACACGCTGTTGCGCATGGCGAAGTTGATCCTCCAAAATAGCGCGCATCCCGGCATAGGCATCGGGTTGATCAGTTGCTTCATCCGCACGCTGGGCAAAATAGCGTTCCAATGCCTGGCTCATCGAGTCGCAGGGCACAAATTCGCCACGGATATGGGCGGCATAGGCCGAAAAACCGACAAAGCGCCCATCTTCCTGCCACAGCCCAGGTTGCCAGGCCCCGCTTGCGAGTGGCGACCACAGTTCTTGCAAGGCTTGGGCCAGTGCCAATACGGTGGTTGCCTGTGCCGGTGAATCTATTTCGCCTGTTGTACGCCACGCAATCTCGCGCGCCTGTGATGGGCTGATCCCCGCCAACTGATCGACCAGAATGCGCCATAAGGGACCCGCCATCTGCGTCAGTAGTTCCAATTTAGCATAATATTCGCTACTGCCATCGTCCAGGGGCGGCAACTTAGCCTGGCGCGGTGGAGCAACATAACGGCGCCCCGGCAGCAATTCGCGCTGCACCCGTTCACCCGGCCAGACGCGGCGCAGGCATTCCATAATATTGCCAGCGGGATTGACCAATAACACGTTGCTGCGCTGCCCCATGATCTCCAAAATTAATTGGGTCGTGCCATGTTCCGGGTGATCAAAATGCAGATGCAGTGCCCGCTCGATCGGGTCGGGTTGGCGCACGGCGACGAGTTGCGCCCCGCGTACATATTTGCGCAATAGGAGCGATAGGGGCGTGGTCTGTTCTACGCCACGACGCAACTTCTGGCTCACCAATTGCACGCGACTCTGCTTGGCATCGGTAACGGCCACCAAATTATGGCGGTGGTGGTGCGCGTAAATTTCGAAGCCAATGCTGGTGGCATCGGGCATAATCACCTGTTGCACGCGCCCATTGTCCAGGGTCTGTTGCAATTCTGCCGTAATAGCGGCGAGGGTTAACGCATCAAAGTGCATGACAAACTGTCCTTATTGATAAAACCCTTTACCGTTGTCCAACTGCACCTGCAATTGACCACGCTTTGCTCGGCAACAGTGAAACGGTTTGTGTATGTGTAATGTACTATTGGCCGCGATACCAATTTGGTCATCAGAATAAAGCGCCCTATAATTGGCTTCTGTGGGCACAGTTGATACTGACCCGCGTTCAGTACAATTGATTGAAGCGCTGCGGCTACAGTTGACCGGCAGGCTGCCAACCTTGTTGGCGCAGAAACGTGTAATCCTTTGGGGCCAGTGCCAGCATTTCCAGGAGATCCGGGCGATTCTGGAGGGTGCGCAGCAAGGCTTGCTCACGTTTCCACCTTTCCTGCTTGGCATGGTGTCCCTCTACCAAAATATCGGGTACAGGTTGGCCACGGAAGGTGTGGGGCCGCGTATATTGTGGCCCTTCGAGCAAGCCATTCAGCCCCGGCGAATGGCTGTCCTGATGTGCCCCTAGCGCATAGCCAAGCGCGCCGGGACGCAGGCGCGTAATCGCATCGACCAGGATCATGGCCGCCAATTCCCCCCCGCTGAGCACATAGTCGCCAATGCTGATCTCATCGGTGACCACTTGGGTGTGCACCCGTTCGTCAATGCCCTCATAGCGGCCACAAATCAAGGCCAACCGGGGATAATTGCTCAGTTCCATAACCACCGGCTGTGTCAACAGACGACCCTGGGGCGTCAACAAGATCACGGGAAGATCGCTCGGCAAGCTTGTGGCCGACTGCATTTCCCAAGGCGGTAAGTTGACATACGCATCGTCGGGAGCCAATGACCAACCGGCGGGCTGGGTCAAGACCGTCTCAACCGCCCGAATGATCGGTTCGGGTTTCATAATCATGCCACCACCGCCGCCATAGGGTGTATCATCACAAACATGGTGGCGATCAGTCGTATAATCACGGATATTATGCAGCGCAATCGCGATCAACCTGTTATCCAACGCTCGTCGAATAATACTTTCCGCAAAGGGCGCAGTGAACATTTGCGGAAAGAGGGTGAAGATATCAAAATGCAACGTACTCGTCCCAGCGCCAACGGGACTGGGCAGTGGGTTCGTAAGCGTGCTGTGCGCAAGCCCGTTTCTTTGCCCTGGCAATTCTTGCAGATCGTCGGTCATCATAGTTCTCAATTCATTCGTACACTGGCGGCACTCCCGCGCCGTACCAAACGCGCCGCACCGGCCAGCTCGCCGATGAGCGCACCGACCTTGGCCGCGCCCGGCAATTTGAATTCACTGGCGACTGGCGCACCCAGGCCACAGGTGATACCATCCAGAACACCCGTCGCTGATCCGTCGGCGCAATGGTCACAGCGCCAGCTCTATGGGCGCGGCGCACAGCCCCCATCCCTGCCCGACGCGACTTCACCACAGCCGCATGAGCAGCCCCAGACAGGGGAACAAGCGCGTCTTACGGGGTTAAAGGTACGCTTGCGGCGTTGGCTGCATACACTGGCCGAGTTTGAAGATAGCCTTGTTACGCCGCTCAAGCGCCCCTTTGCGTTTATTGTATCACACGCTGATCCGACACAGAAGCAGCTAGCCCAGTTGAACACCGTTGTGCCAACGACCATTCGTTTTGGCCTGTTGGGCGCGATTGTAATGGTAATGTGGTGGACTTGGCCCTCGTCGCAACTGCCGTCGCCGATCATGGCCCAATTGCAGCGCGCCGACGGCCAACCGGCCGATGCCCTACGTTCATTGGCGATTGTCAATGCCGTGGGGCTTGCCAATCAACCGGCTGGCAACGTTGGCGAATCGGCGGCTGCCCAACCCATTTTGCGCCCCTCGCCCACACCTAGCGATCAGGTGGCGGTGGTCGAGGTGGCGGTGGCCGCGCAACCCAATCCATCATTGGCGAGTTTGATCCTGGTGCCGACAGTGGCGGCGGCCGATGTGGTCATGCCCCCCATTGTCACCGTGGTGTCACAGGTACGTATATTACCGGGGGTTGAATTAAAACGCGATTGGACGCAAGCATCGCCCACGCCGACACCGAGCCCCTCCCCAACACCGGTGCCGGTCAATCTAGATGCAGGGCGCCTTTGGTCCACCTTTGCCCCCCAGCCCGCCCCCGACAATGACCATTATTGGGTGGGCCGACCTTTTGGTGCTTATGCCGCCACGCAACTGGCCAGCCCCAGCTATCAATTTGGCTCCACTGCCGGTGATCGCTACCGCACCCATCATGGTGTGGATATCTCGAATCCCCAGGGCACGCCGGTGCTAGCGGCCACCGATGGCGAAGTCGTCCATGCCGGTCTTGATGATACGGTGCTGTTGGGGCCCTACAATAATTTCTATGGCAACACAGTCGTGATCCGGCTCGACCGCCAGTTGCCCGTCGCCAGCGGCCAGTTGGATGTCTATTTGCTCTTTGGGCATCTGAGCCAGGTCAATGTCAAGGTGGGGCAGAAAGTGCGGCCAGAAGATGTGATTGGTGCCGTTGGCATGACCGGCATTGCGATTGGCCCCCATCTGCATGTGGAAATCCGGCTGGGCTCCAATACCTATTACAACAATGTTAATCCCTATCTCTGGCTGTCGCCGTTGGAAGGTCAGGGTTCGGTTGCCGTGCGCGTCTTGACAGCAGATGGCCGCACCTGGCAGGGTGCCTACATTTCCATTGTGCGCTATGCGGGGGCTTCGGCTGCTTGGGCACGCCAGATCGTCACCTATATGGATACCGAGAACATTAGCCCCGATCCCGCCTGGGGTGAAAATGGCGCCATGGATGGCATTCCCGCGGGCAGCTATTACGTCGTCGGCGCGGTGAATGGTGAACGGGTCAGTGCCGAAATCACCGTGCGCGCCGGCGAAACCACTTTTGTCGAACTGCGCACAAAACAATAACCATGACCAACGAAACGCCAGTGATTATTTATACCGACGGCGGCTGCATTGGCAATCCGGGGCCGGGTGGCTGGGCGGCGGTGCTGCAAGCAGGCGCACATGAGAAGGCGATCAGTGGGCGTTTTCGTGAAACCACCAATAATCGGATGGAGTTGCGCGCCGCGATTGAAGCATTGGAAGCACTCAAGCGCCCCTGTCGGATTGAGCTATACACCGACAGTTCCTATGTGCGCAATGGCATCACCCAGTGGATTCATGGCTGGCAGCGCAATGGCTGGCGCACGGCTAGCAAGGCCCCCGTCAAAAATCAGGATCTCTGGCGGCGGTTGCAGGCCGCGCTCGAACGCCATCAAGCAGCCGGGGGTATCACCTGGCATTGGACCAAGGGCCACGCAGGCAACGTGCTCAACGAACGGGTGGATGAACTCGCCAACACGGCGGCGCGCAGCGTCACTGCCGCCGATCCGGTGGATAAGGAAGAAGCGCTTTGAGGCGATCAGCCCTGGGCGCGGCCATCCAGATCGCGGGCGATGAGGTCGGCCAACACGGTCGCTCCCTGCCGCCGCACCTGCCGCCCATGCCCAATGCCAATGCGCCCACAGCGCATGTCACCCTGGCTCCATTTCCCCCGATAGCGCAAGAAGCCCAAAATTTCCCAGGCCCATAGGACGAGGAATGCCAACGGGATCGGCAACCAATAGCCGACAAAGACAAAGGCCGTATAGTGACGGGCCGGATTTTGATCATCGACAAGCGCGCGCCTAAAGCCTTTCGTGCCAAAACGAATGGGTGGATCGCCCGCTAGTTGCGCCAAAAATTGGCGCGGTCGCCGCCAATCGGCTAGGCGGATGAAGGCATAGGCATCGCCAATTTCCAAGATGAACTCCTGCGTGTGACGAGCTTCGGCGACGGTCTTTGCCGCACGCGCTTTAACATCGGCGATAAAAGCCGCGACCCCCGTCTGCTTGCTCACAATCTACGCTCCTGGTTGGCTGGAAATTTTTTCGCTCATCACCCTATCGCAACATCAATCGCGTGTGGCGAAGCGCCGCCATTCGCCACGCGCTAGTAGATCCCGGCGTAAATAAGGTACCCTATTTTTACCATGATGTACACGAGTAACATGCCTGATTAACTGCCGTGGTATCTACGCCCAACTGTACTAGGCTGGCTATTTCAGCCAGCGCTTGGGAATCTTGCAGACCATAGTAAAGGCAGGGTCATAGATGTTGCCCAGGTCATACTTCACAGCTTGGCCCATGAGCAAGTGCGCGCCCAGGGCATCCAAGCCGTAATCCTCTTGCAGCCAGCGCGACATTTCCGTGGTGGCGTGCTGTACACATTGATCCAAAGGGCGCGCGTTGCCCACGGTGAAAATGTATTCGCTATTCTCGCCGCGCGGCCAATAACTGCGCTTGCCCTTGCGCAACTCGACGG
Organism: Caldilineaceae bacterium; assembly: GCA_034437715.1. Lineage (GTDB taxonomy): Bacteria > Chloroflexota > Anaerolineae > Caldilineales > Caldilineaceae > JAHBVH01. Next base: position 9,431 of record DAOTTR010000763.1, on the reverse strand, counting down.
TAAACTGAACATCAAAGGAGATCTCCACGCCTGTGCCGACGATCTCGCCATCACCCTGGACCGCGTGCCCGTCGCCCAGGTGAAAGAGCGCCCCCGGCGCAAAGACTGGAAAATAGACCGTCACCCCTGCGACAAAGCCATTATAGTCCATGTTGCCGCCGTGTTGCGCCGAGGTCGCCGTGGAGATCGCCTGTCCACCGTGCGGTGCCACCCCGAAACAGCCCACCATCGGATTGACGGGCAGCGCTAACTGACCGAGTTTCGTCGTCGGTTCGACCAGCGTCACGGTGCCGGCGTTCATATCCACCGCCCAATTGGCCAGCCCGGATTGGCCCGCGGTTGGCCAAGGCAGTTGGGGAATGTAGTCGGGATCCACCACATTGGTCGCCAACATGCAACGCGTCCAGCCAAAGGGGCGGTTGGGGGTCAATTTATCGAGATGGACCACCAGCGTATCGCCCGGTTCGGCCCCCTCGATATAGAACGGCCCGGTCATCGGATTGCCAGGGGGCGTTACTTGCGCGCTGCTGGCATCTTGGCCCCGCGCATCGACCGTGGTGGTCACCACCGTGTCGCCCGGTTGAATGTGTAGCACAGGCGCATGTGAACCAATCGTGGTGTAGTAGTGCGCTGGTTGAAAATGATGGGTTGCCATGTCGTTTTCCTTTCAGCCCTGATGGTAAGGTGGATGAATCAAAAAACCAGGCGCACTCTCGCCTGGTTCGTGATTCAATTTTTCGTTCAGAAGCGGTTGGCGCAGCCCAAGGCACCAACCGCTTCTGTAATCATAGATGCTTCGACCGTACCTGTCAAACGCGCTTGATTGGTCGCTTTATTCGGTTACAGCGGTCGTTGTGGTCGGCGCGGTGGCTGCGGTTAGGCTAGCCGTTGCCGTTACATCACCCGTTGCGGTGAGCAGGGCAGTTGCCGTCAGGGTGGCCGGGTCGGTGATCGGTGCCGCTTCGACCAGCGGTTCGCTGCCAGCGGGCGCATCGATGGTGGGCAGCAGATCGGTTGTGGCTGATGTTGCTCCCGTCGCGGCAGGGTCAAGCGCGCCCATTTCGGTGAGGGCACCGGCCAACGCGCCCACAAAAATGTCGAATTGCTGACGCGTCTGATTGAGCGTCAAGACTGATTCATTGAGCGCCGTGAGTTCGCCCCCTTGCGTCTCGATCTCGGTGCGCAAACTCGTCTCGACTGCGCCAAGCTGCTGTTGGATGGCCGCGGCTTGTTCGCTGACAATGTTCACATTGGCGCTAACCGCACCCACATTTTCATCCACCTGTTGCAGGCGTGTCTCCATTTGTGCCAAGCGTGCGCCAGCATAGCTCAATGTGCCGCCGTTGATCAGGGCCAAGACAAGCAATGTTAACAACATGCCCAAGACCGCACCACCAATCGCGGCCAGAAACATGGATAATGAATCTTGACTGACAGCGCGATATTCAAGCTCTGGCGCGACTTCTGTGCGCTCGCTTGCTTTTCCCACCCCGACTGATTCGTGCTGAACGCTCATAGGCTCCTTTTCTCCCGCGGCGTAGAGCGCAATCTGGTATGCTGTCAGCCAACGGTATCAATGAACTGTGGTGAAACGAAGTACGATGTGACTATCCTGCGCTGGTATCAAAGACGATGAGTAACGACTAACCCCTCCCACACCCAGAGGGTACCCGCGCCCCAGATACTATCCTTTACCCACAAGTTGACAGTAGGGAAGGCGTGCCGGGGACGGCCCAAAAACATAACGTAGTGCCGTCATACCGCTGGGCCGTCCCCGGCACGCTCGCCCTCCCTGGTCCCCAAAGATGTGGGTAAAGGGTAGCCTGATAAGGGAGGGAGCCGTTAACGGCGATACAGTTCCTTCCCCAATCTGGGGGAGATTGGCTGCACCTTACGAGCAGGTGCAACCTGTACCAAAAGGTGGGGGTGGCTTGGTAGTTACGACGATGGTACAAAAACACGGTGCGTCTAAATTTGATCAACCCTATCTTACCGGCGGCTGCGCGATTCGTCAAACTGCTTGTAGATGATTTTATCACTGTTTTGGTTGATCGAAAAGAATGATGGCCCTTTCCACGCATGACGGATCGACCGCCTGTGGACCGGCTGGCGAGTGTGAATGATTTTTCGAAGCACGCTGGTGATTTGGTCACCACCTGCTAACTCTTTATAATAGAAGCAATGGCTGCGCTTTGGTGGCGGCGATGAGGCAGCAAGAGGGGTGATACGCTGACGGAAACGCTTGATGGTGCGACGCTGGATTTTATTTTATCGCCCGTGGGCCGGTTGGCGCTGGCAACGCTCCACCCGCGTGACTTGGACGAACAGCACACCTTGTCCTTGTTGCAAACCCTGCGCCGTGAATTTACGGCGGTCCAGGCTGGCGCGCTATTGACCCAAGCCCGTCTACGCCAGCGGGCTGTCGCCAAATTTCCGCAAGCCGCCGAATTATTTTTCACTGCCGCGGCGTTGGAACAGGCAACCGCTTGGCCGATTGCCCAACACCGCGCCGCCTGGATCGATACCTATGCGCCGCCGGGGCCGGTGCTGGACTTGGGCTGTGGCATTGGGGGCGATTTGCTGGCCCTGGCCCAGCGGCGTGACGTGATTGCCTTTGATATTGATCCTGTGCGCATTCGGTTGGCGCAGGCCAATGTGGTTGCCCTGGGCTTGCAGGATCGGGTACACTTTGTGCAAGCCGATTGGACGCAGGCATTGGCCGCGGGTACATTGCCTGCTGCCGCGGCAGCCTTTGCCGATCCGGCGCGGCGGGTCGATGGGCGGCGCGTCTTTACGCTGGAAGCCATGCAGCCGCCCTTGTCGCAACTGCTGGCGTTGCAGCAGACGATTCCGCACTTGGGTGTTAAGACCATGCCAGGGATTCAGGATGCCGAAGTGCCGGCGCAGGCGGGGGTAGAGTTTATCAGCCATGCCGGGGTGTGCAAAGAAGCCATTTTGTGGTTTGGCACATTGGCCCAACAGACACGGTGGGCTAATGTGCATACAGCTGCCGGTTGGCAGATGCGCTTGGGTGATGGGGATCAATCACCGCCGGTGGGACCGCTGGCCGTAGGCGACTATCTGCATGAGCCAGACCCTGCGCTGATTCGAGCGGGCGCGTTCACCGAACTTTGTCACCAGTTGCAGGCGCATCTATTGGATGCCCAGATCGCCTATCTGGTTTCGCCGGTCTGCCGGACGCATCCCTTGGTGCAAACGTTTGTGATTCATGAGATTCATCCTTTCAACCTCAAACTGCTCAATCGCCGCTTGCAGGCGCGCGGCTATCATATTGTAGAACTCAAAAAGCGCGGTCTGCCCTTTCAGCCAGAGGAATTGCGCAATCGCCTGAAGTTGCCGGCAAGCGGCAAGCCGGGGGTCGTGATCTTTACCCGGCGCGGTGATGAACGGTTGATGCTGATTGGCGAACGAATTGGTGGGCTGTCGCCCAAAAGTTTAGGAGAGAATTAAATGGTACGCGAAGTGCTTGTCGAAGAATCGATCAATGCGTTGGTGCGCATCTTGCCCGATGGTGGCATCCGGCCCACTTCTTTTTTGTGGCGCGACCGCACGCGCTATGTCAACAGTGTGGGGCGGCAGTGGGAGGAACGGCAGGCGGGCAAAACGGTGCGCCATTACCTGATTCAGACGGTGGATGAGAATACCTATGAGCTTTGCCTGGATGTGGCGACAAATGGCTGGTCGATTCAGCGTGCTTGGTTGCGCGATGTGGTGGCATAACAAAGGTTGTCTTCTCTTTGTCAGCCTGAATACTGACCGCGAACACGCGGACGCGCTATGCTATGTCGAAAGCACTATGGAGCAGCGAGCGCCGATCGATTTGCGGCGAAGCGAATGCATCCATGCACGATTGCTCCCTTACCATGGACCAGGCACCAGCGCGAGCAGCGCTACAGAGAGCAGCACAAAGAGCAAAGAGGTCCATAAATAGGATGTTGCTTGTGTTATGCGAAATTCCATTTGTCACACCTACCTATAATTGTTCTACCATTTCCTGCGGCCTATACAAGCTGTTGCGCAATACTTTAGCATAGTTGTGGTGTGGCAAAGCTGTCATTATCTTATCGATTACGATAAGAATTGTGTCTGATTGGCAAGAGAGATTATTCCGATTGGTGATTTGGGCAACAAAACCAGGCGCAATTGTTCTTGTCTGTGCGGTTGCAAATCGCACCTACGAATGCACAAAATTAAATCGAAATAAGGTCTAATGTCGATTTAATCTATAAAGTGAGCTCTGTTTGAAAACCGTTGTTCCTTCCAGAGGTCTCGTAAACAAAAACTACGGTTTTCAAGCCAACCGCACTATAGTGGTTCAATTTGAAAACCGGCGTTTCGCCATTGCGTGCCGGGGAATGACCAGAAAAAGTTCGCAGTTCAGATCTACGGTTGGTCATTCCCTGGTACGCTGATCACGGCTACATCTAAATGCCGGTTTTTATGCTGATCTGCGTATTCGCACAATTCGTCATTTCAATTTAATTTCACTATAAATGAGATTTTCCTTAACTTACCGTAATCTTAGTTGTCTCCGACCGTCGTCACCATAGATGTTCCTCTTCCTTTGGTTGAACTCTTCAATGTCAGTGGAACGTAGCGGTGCGACTTCTAAATGGGTCTGTCTACGATCTGATGTAAGGTGACCATGCGTGTTGACTACGACGACTATATGCAATCAGCAGAATGGCAGGAACAGGCCAATGCTGCCAAGGGGCGCGCCGGCCATCGTTGCCAGGTTTGCAATCGGCCCGCAACTGCAGTCACCCTTGAGGCGCATCATCGGACGTATGAACGGTTGGGCCAGGAGCGCGCCGAAGACTTAACTGTGCTGTGCCGTGATTGCCACGCGCTCTATGAGAAGAACAAGCGGATCCCGCGGCCGCCGCCTGTTCAACTGCCCACAAGAGAAGAGATCATCACCAGTATCCCACTGCCAGAGCCAGCTTTGCCGCCGGTCAAACAACCACTCCTGTTCGTGCCGGTAAAGTCCAGCAAGCCACCCGCAACGGTGCCTGGGCAGCCGTCTGCGCCCAGCTTGCCAATCGCACCCGATAGTGTCTATCGCTTGCTGCCCGAGCAACCAACTGCCGACACCGCGCGTCTACGGCAGCAGGCCCCAAGCGCAACCGGGAAAGTATCGCACGCCACGCGCGACAGTCGGATCCGCATAACGGCTATCCTGGTTATCCTGGCCATGCTCAGTGCCGTCAGCTTGCTCGACAACGATAGCCTACCCTCCACATCTACCGAAGTGCCGCGCCCTGCACCCATGCGCACCGTCCAGCCAACGGTAACCAGCACGGTGGCTGCCAGCCAGACGGCCATCGCGACCCAATCCGGCGCACCCGCGACCCAATCCGGCGCACCCGCGACCCAATCTGGCGCACCCGCGACCCCAGCCGCTGTGGTTGTGCCACCGATCGCCACGGCGCAACCTGCCACTGTCACGGTTCCCCTACTGCCGGCAGATCCCCGGCAAGGGATCGTGAACCAAACCGCGTTGGTCTGCCAAAATCCATGCAGTTGCGCGCCCGTGGTCCGCACCATCGCGCGTGGCAACCAGGTGAACGTGCTAGAAACTCAGCGTTGTGGCCTGGATACATGGGTTCGCATCGGCGCAGGTGAATGGTTGGGCCCGCGCTTTGTCGATGAAATTCCGACCCAGTAAACATGAATATGCGACGCAATCATGCCGCTTGTCGCCGCTGAGTACCGACGAGCAGCGCGCAACGCCATGGTAGATGCATTAAAGAAATCCCTGTTGCATCAAGCCTTCAGCAGAGAATTGTAAGGACGATCTTTATGAAAGCAACCGAAGCCAAACTGCTTGATTTTCTAAAGAAATCTACCCAACTGGCCGTGCCTATCTACCAACGCACCTATTCGTGGACCGAGAAGGAGTGCCGCCAACTGTGGGATGATGTGATCCGCTGTGGGCGTAACGACCGCATTCCCGTCCATTTCATCGGCTCGATTGTCTATGTCGAGAGTGGGCTGTCACAGGTGACCCATCAAGTGCCGTTGCTGGTGATTGATGGGCAGCAACGCCTGACCACCGTGTCGCTGCTGCTGGCCGCCGTGGCTGAAGCAGTGGGAGATACAGAGCCGTTTGATGGTTTCTCGCGGCGCAAAATTCGCAACTATTATCTGCTCAATCCGGAAGAAAGCGGTGAGCGCCATTTCAAATTGTTGCTGTCGCAGACTGACAAGGAGACACTGACCGCACTGGTGGGCAGTCAGCCGCAACCGACCAATCACTCTCTGCGTGTAGCGGAGAATTATGCTAGCTTTCACAAGTGGCTCAAGAGTGGCGAGGTCGATCTGCCTACGCTGTGCAAGGGGCTAGCCAAACTGGTGGTGGTGGACATTGCCCTCAACCGCGATCAAGACAATCCGCAACTGATTTTTGAGAGCATGAACTCTACCGGCAAAGAGCTAAGCCAGGCCGATCTGATCCGCAATTTCATTTTGATGGGGCTGAACCCAACACTGCAAACGCGGCTCTACGAGCAATTCTGGCGACCCATGGAGGTGGACTTCGGTCAAGAAGCCTATGGCACCCACTTCGATAGCTTTATGCGCCATTACCTGACGGTGCGCACTGGTGAAATCCCCAACATTGGGGCTGTCTATGAAGCGTTTAAGGATCATGCGCGCACCACGCGACCTGACGCCGCCAGTGATGACAGCCATGTGGAAATGCTGGTGCATACTATGCGCGACTATTCGCGTTACTTCTGTGCCATGGCCTTGGATAAAGAGACCGATCCCGATCTGAAACGCGCCTTTCACGATCTGCGCGAATTGAAAGTCGATGTCGCCTATCCCTTCCTGCTGGAACTCTATCGCGACTACGCGACCGGCTATCTGAGCAAGGAAGATTTCGTGCGCGCCGTACGCTGGGTAGAAGCCTATGTCTTTCGACGGGCGGTTTGTGCCATCCCCACCAACTCGATGAACAAGACATTTTCTACGTTTACCAAGGCCTTGCGGAAAGATCGCTATTTGGAAAGTATCGCCGCCCAGTTTCTGGCGCTTCCCTCCTATCGCCGCTTCCCCAGTGATGAGGAATTTGCGCGCGATATCCAGACCCGCGATCTCTACAATTTTCGTAGCCGCAGTTACTGGCTGCGCCGCTTCGAGAACTATGGCCGCAAAGAAACCGTGCCCGTCGATGAGTACACCGTCGAGCACATTCTGCCGCAAAATGAAAACTTGAGCGCGGCGTGGCAGGTTGCGCTCGGCTCCGAGTGGGAACGCATCCAGCAAACCTGGTTGCATACTCTGGGTAATTTGACTCTGACCGGTTACAACTCTGAATATAGCGACCGTTCCTTTACCGAGAAGCGCGATATGGAAGGCGGCTTTAGCCATAGCCCGCTCAAGGTAAATCAAGGGCTTGGTCAGGTAGAAATCTGGGATGAGGCGGCGATCAAGGCGCGCGCCAAGCGCCTTGCTGAACGTGCTGTGCAAGTGTGGGATTCACCGAAGCTCGACCAGGCTGTTTTGCTGGCCTACCGGCCCAAAGCTGGCGCACCTTCTACCTATACGCTGGCCGATCATCCCCATCTGCTCGCACCGGCAGTGCGTCCACTCTTCGATGCCTTCCGCAAAGAAGTGCTGGCGCTTGATCCCTGTGTCAGTGAAGAATTTTTGAAGTTGTATGTAGCATACAAAGCCGAAACCAACTTTGTGGATGCAGTGCCCCAGGCCAAACGGCTGCGGCTCTCGTTGAACCTGAGTTTTGCCGAGATTAGCGATCCCAAAGGGCTATGCAAGGATGTAACCAGCCTTGGTCGGTGGGGGAATGGTGATGTCGAGGTGATGCTCTCTTCCTTGGCCGAATTGCCCTATGTGATTGGGCTAGTGCGACAGGCACTTGAAAAACAGCTCGGCGAGGCAACCACCCCATGAATCAATCAGTCCCCCCCGGGAACGCCAGGCTCCAGCCTGGCCGTACCGAAGATATTGAAAGCGCCAATCAGGAGATTGGCGATCCCAGGTGGCATAGCCGTGGCTATATGCCACACTTCGAGAGCGCAGACGCGATCCAGCATGTGACCTATCACCTGGCCGACAGTCTGCCCAAAGCCGTAGTGGAGCAATTAGACCAAGCTTTGCAACAGCTACCGCTCGCCCAGCAAGATGTTGAACGCCGCAAGCGCGTCAATGCGTGGCTGGATGCCGGTCACGGTTCCTGCGTTTTGCGCGAACCAGTCATCGCTGCAATGGTGCAAAACACCTTCTTGCACTTCGACGCGCAACGCTATCGCCTGCTGGCCTGGGTAGTGATGCCCAATCACGTCCACGTCTTATTTCAGCCGCTCCCTGGCTGGACGATGGCGAAAATCGTCGCCTCCTGGAAATCATTTACCGGGCGACGGATCAGCGAATGGCTAAAGACAAATCCCGGGACCGCCAGGCTCCCGCCTGGCTTGTCTGATGTGCCCACGCTGGAGCCTGAGGAGCCCGGGGTGTATAGGCTCCCGCCTGGCTTGTCTGATGTGCCCACGCTGGAGCATGGGGAGCCCGGAGTGTACGGGCTCCCGCCTGGCTTGTCCGATGTGCCCACGCTGGAGCGTGGGGAGCCCGGAGTGTATAGGATTTGGCATCGAGAATATTGGGATCGATTTATGCGCAATGAAGCGCATTTTACGCAGGCAGTCGCCTATATTCACCAGAACCCAGTCAAGGCTGGGTTGGTGGTGAACGCTGCGGATTGGCAATGGAGCAGTGCCTTCCCTGGGGACACCAGGTTCCAGCCTGGCAACCCCAGTACCGGAGAAGAATCATGAACGAAGCCGAAACCAGAGCCGACTATATTGATCCTGCCCTGCGCGCCGCGGGTTGGGGTGTAGTCGAGGGGAGCCGAATCCCAGCGAGTTGGCGACCATTGTGCGCATTTGCCGGGCCACAGAAGGCCTGCCATTGGCGCTAGAATTGGCCGCTTCCGCCGTACGCGTGCAATCTTGTAGCGCCATTGCAACCGCACTGGAGCAAGGCCAACAGTTATCTGTCGTGCAGATGCGTGATTTGCTGGCGCGCCACCTTAGTGTCTGTCCAAGAATAACATGGATGATTTTAGACAGATTTACTTGGGTAACATCACGTAAATTCACTACCTTATTTCTGGACAGGCCCTAAGGTTATTTCAAAATTTAAACGATCCAATTCACGTAGGGGCACGAGGTGTGGCGGGGTAAAACGATGGGTGTACACAAGCGCTCTTTCCGCCACACCTCATGCCCGTACTGGATCATTATTTTTTTGGAATAGCCTAATTTGTTATGTGATCAAACCCACATTCCGCAGCTAAAATTCGACCAAATAACAGTTTAGGACGTGCGGTCCAAGCAGGCGGATAATCTTGAGTCTCACGGGGGTGAGGTTGAGGATTTGCTGCGCCACGA
>DAOTTR010000762.1:0-9733 GCA_034437715.1 Caldilineaceae bacterium | reverse complement strand
GTGTGCAAGCGGCCAATCAATGCCCAGCCCGCGGTGGTCTTGGCTACATCATCTGGCGGAATAAAGCGCCAGATCTCGTCGTGCATGAGGCGACCATCCCAGCCGCCCAGCAGATACAGTGCCCCCTCATCCGCCACCAATGCTGCGCCAGCCAGCGGATTGGGCAAACGACCTGCCGCTTGCCATGTCTCTTCTTCGGGATCGTAGACAAAAAATTGATCGCTCAGCGTGGGCTGTTGCTCGTCGGCATTGCTTTTGCTGGTGCCGCCCGCCACATAAATACGTTCGTTAAAGGTAACGGCGGCCAGGTTGGAGAGCGCCGCCGGCAGGGGATGGCCAGTGCGCCATTCATTGACTGTGAGATCATAGGTCTCTACATTGGCAACAGTATTGCCACTGGCCGTCTCGCCACCAATTGCATACAACTGATCTTGGAGGTAGACAACGGCCAAGCGACTGCGTGGCGCGCTGAGCGGAATGCGCGGTTCCCAGCGGGCCTGTAAGCGGGCAACGGGTTGACCCAGCACCGTACGCCCGCGATCACTTAGGAGATCGGACGAAGGGCTACTCCAGACGGGCAGGTACGGTGTCAACAGGGCCGCGATCAGAATGATGATCACACTGGCGAGGTAGGCACGTTGCCAGCGCGCCGGTTGCATGGCCAGATGGGCCAGCGGTTCGGGATCGGGTGGCTCATCGACGAGTGGTGGCAGTGCCGCCTCGGCTATTTTTTCTGCGGTTTTCTCTTCAGCATAAGCAGGCGTTGGCACATCCATCCCCGGTAGCGCCAACCAGTTGTGTTGCACCAACATCATAGACGCTTCGGTGCGGCTGTTCACTTGCAGCTTCTCGAAGATGTTGCGCAGGTGTACCTTCACCGTGTGCGGGCTGATGACCAGTGAGCGCGCAATCTCGGCATTGGTCGCGCCGGTTGCCAGTAGGCGCGCCACTTCCATTTCGCGCTCACTGAGGGGATTGTTTGCGATAGGATGGGTCGCGGACAAGGAAATCGTATCGTCTGTCACGGGTGCTTTTACTCTAGGCGGTTGAAGCTGTTATCCAGCAACTAGGGTCTTTTCTTCATGCACGCCGACCAAGTCTTCTTCTAACATGGCGGCCAGGGTGTTCATATAGAGCATGACATCATCGACACAATTGCGCCGCAAATAGTGCGGTGTCTCGCCCAAGCGCTGCAAGACGCGTTGGTCCGATAGATTTTCCAGATGAATCACATCTTGATAAGCAAAGCCCATTTCCTGTAAGGTCAAGAAGAGTGTATCGACGCTGTGACCAGTGCCGGCACAATAATCCTTAGCGTGTTCACTCCACTCATCCAGATGATAATTGGCCGCCTCGACAAGCGCATGGTCGGTCATGCTTGTCACCGTTTGCACCAGATGCCCACAGTTGCAACGACCCATGTGCCCCCATTCATAGTGCGCTCCCTCGGCCAGACGCTGCGCAGTGGTGCGCAGGGCATCGATCAATACAGGATTACTCTTTGCCATGATTGGTACCCTTCCTTCTCTATCATCCACGCTTGTTCTGTCGCTGATTATACCATCAATCCCCGCCCATCGGACAGTTTCAGAGATTCCAATAGGGCGCGCAACCGTGCCCGGCCAGGTTGTCGGCAGCAACCGCGGACAGGTATTGACATCCCCAGAGAAACAGTGTAGGATCGATCACAGTGGTCTTTGCGGCTGTGCAAGTAAAATAGATTGCTTTGCAATGGCGCGTTCGCGTTTGGATCAAGCAATGAAGGAAAGAGCGCCCAAGCCCAAGAACATAGCCGGCAAAAGAGATAGATTGCTGTATTGATTGTTGTTGTATTGATTTATGGCTACATTTAGCGCAACTACACATAGTTTTCCTCATTACCATGACATGTCCCCCGGTGCCGTCGGTGGCCTTCTCGCACTTAGATAGCCCGCGCCTTCCTTGCGGGCCATAATCTCCAAAATTCATAATCGTCAAAACTATATAGAAGTTACGCAGTTGAGTAATCTAACAGGAGACCTGTAGGGTCTCAAAGACCCTACAGGTCTGACCAAGTGCGTAAGTCCTACTATAATTGAATCAAACACGTGCGCGATCAAACAATGATACGCGCACTGTGTCGGCCATTGAATTTTTCTGACACAGTGCGCGTTTGAGATTCCTAATAACTAAGCGCGAGGATACAACCATGTCTCATTCCTACGACTCACAAACGATCGAGGCCAAGTGGCAACAAGCCTGGGCCGATCATGCTGTCTTTCGTACACCCGAAGGCGACGAATTGCCGGGTAAGCCCAAATATTATGTGCTCGACATGTTTCCCTATCCTTCCGGAGATGGACTACACGTGGGCCACCCCAAAGGCTATACTGCCTCTGATGTAATCGCGCGTGTGCGACGTATGCAGGGCTACAACGTCCTCCACCCCATGGGCTGGGATGCCTTTGGCCTGCCCGCCGAACGCGCTGCGGATCGGGCTGGCGTTCATCCGGCAGAAATTACGCAGCGCAATATTGTCACCTTTCGCCGCCAATTGCAACGGCTCGGCTTCTCCTATGATTGGGCGCGTGAGATCGATTCGTCGTCGCCGGACTATTATCGCTGGACACAATGGATCTTTCTGCAATTGTTGGAAAAAGACCTGGCCTACGTTGCCGAGGTGCCAGTCAACTGGTGTCCGGCATTGGGCACAGTACTCTCCAATGAAGAAGTGCAGGATGGCAAGTACATCGAAACTGGCGACCCAGTCGAGCGACGCTTGATGCGCCAGTGGATGCTCAAGATCACCGCCTATGCCGAACGGCTGTTGGCTGATCTGGATACGTTGGATTGGCCGGAGAGCTTGAAGGAGATGCAGCGCAACTGGATTGGCCGCTCCGAGGGGGCGTCGATCGCCTTTCCGATCCAGGGCAGGAGTGCAACGCTGACTGTCTTTACGACGCGCCCAGATACGCTCTTTGGCGCGACCTACTGTGTGCTCGCGCCTGAGCATCCGCTGGTGACATTGATCACCCCACCGGCCCAGCGCCAGGCGGTCGATGCCTATGTCACCCTGGCGCGCAATAAATCCGATCGCCAACGCATTGCTGATGTGCACGAGAAAAGTGGCGTCTTCACCGGTGCCCACGCGATCAACCCGGCAACCGGTGATGCCATCCCGATCTGGGTGGCGGATTATGTGTTGATGAGCTATGGCACCGGTGCCATCATGGCTGTGCCCGGCCACGACGAGCGCGATCATAACTTTGCCCGTCAATTTGATCTGCCAATTATCGAAGTTGTCTTGTCTACCGATGAGGATACGAATCGTCCATCCATTGCCGAGGAAGCTTATACCGGCGATGGCGTTGCCGTGAACAGTGGTTTCTTGAACGGCAAACTGGTGGCCGATGCCAAGGCCGCCATGATTACCTGGCTGGAAGAAAATGGCTACGGTCGGCGCGAAGTGCAATACCGTCTGCGCGATTGGCTTTTTTCGCGGCAGCGCTACTGGGGCGAACCCTTTCCGGTGGTGATCCTAGAAGATGGCTCTGTTGTTGCTGTCCCCGTAGCGCAACTGCCCGTGACTTTGCCCGCGATCAGCAATGAGCGACGCAACGAACCAATGGCTGAACTGATCAATCCACTGGCGCGCGCTGGTGACGACTGGCTGTTGGTCACCCTGCCTGATGGGCGCACTGGAATGCGCGAAACGAATACAATGCCACAGTGGGCGGGATCCTGTTGGTATTACCTGCGCTTTATTGATCCGCACAATGCCGAGCAGCCCTGGTCACCAACTGCCGAACAGTATTGGATGCCGGTTGATCTGTACATTGGTGGGGTGGAACATGCCGTCTTGCATCTGCTCTATGCCCGTTTCTGGCATAAAGTGTTGTACGACTGTGGGCTGGTTTCGACCCAAGAGCCCTTCCAAAAACTCTTTAACCAAGGCTTGATCCAGGCCCATTCGTATCAGGATCGGGACGGCAAGTACTATCGGCGTGCGGAAGTGGTGCCGCATGATGACACCTGGGTCACCGCCGCAACCGGCAAACCGGTTGTGACCCAACTGGAGAAGATGTCCAAGTCCAAGCTGAATGTCTTTGGGCTGGACGAGGTGATTGAAGAATATAGCGGCGACGCCTTGCGGCTCTATGAGTTATTTATGGGGCCGGTTAGTGCCAGCGCACCGTGGAATATGGATGGCATGGAGGGGCTGAAGCGCTTTCTTTTCCGACTTTGGCGGCTGGTGATTGATGAGCAGAGTGGGGCACCGGATGCGAAAATTGTTGACGTGCCGGCTGACACTGTGCCGGCATTACAGCGCTTGCTACACCAAACGATCCAGGGAATCTCCGAAAGTATTGAATCGATTGACAAACTCAATACTGCCGTCAGCCGGATGATGGAATTCCTGAATGTAGCTGCCCGTAGCGAGATCCTGCCGTTGGCGATTGTCAAGACTTATCTGCGGCTGGTAGGGCCTTTTGCTCCCCATATTGCCGAAGAACTCTGGCAGCGGCTGGGTGAACCAGATTTCATTGCCCGTGCCCCGTGGCCGGTCTTTGATCCGGCGCTCCTGGTCGGCAAGACACTAGAGATCCCAGTGCAGGTCAATGGACGACTGCGGACCGTGCTCACTGTCGATGTTGACGTGGATGAACATACGCTGCAACAATTGGCCTTGGCCGACACCACCGTTGCGCGACACATGGTTGGCAAGGCTGTGCAACAGGTGATTGTTGTGCCGGGGCGGTTGGTGAATATCATTGCGAAGTAGTGCGCTTGCGGCTATCGAATCGCGACTGCCAGCGATCAAGTTCGCGATTTGCGCAGATTAGATTGACATCCTCTGGGGAAGCGTGTACGATAGCAAGTAATTTTTCATGAAAGCCTTGAGGATAGGACTTGAATTGGTTATGTCGATTAAATATAATCCACAAGAGATCGAGCCCAAGTGGCAGCAGACTTGGGAAACGCAAGAATTGTACAAAACTGTAGAAGATGACAGCCGTCCCAAATGGTACGCGCTGACCATGTTGCCCTATCCGTCGGGCAATTTGCATGTGGGCCACTGGTATGCTATGACGCCAAGCGATGCCGGCGCACGTTGGCGGCGCATGAATGGCTACAATGTCTTCTTCCCGCCCGGCTTTGATGCCTTTGGCCTGCCCGCGGAAAATGCCGCCATCAAAAACAATGTCCATCCCAACATTTGGACCTATCAAAACATTGCAAAAATGCGCGAGCAGATGAAGCGCATGGGGGCCATGTGGGCGTGGGACCATGAGGCGATCACTTGTGATCCCGATTATTACAAGTGGTCACAGTGGTTCTTCCGCAAGTTCTATGACGCAGGCTTGGCCTATCGCGAATTTTCACCGGTAGACTGGTGCCCCAGTTGCAATACAACCCTGGCACGCGAGCAAGTGTGGGGCGAAGATCGCCGCTGTGAGCGCTGTGATACGCAGGTGATCAAAAAGAATTTGAATCAGTGGAAGTTCCGTATCACCAACTACGCCCAGGAATTGTTGGATGAACTGGAGACAATCGACTGGCCCGAACGCGTCAAGGTGATGCAGACCAACTGGATCGGGCGCAGCGATGGTGCCGAAGTGGTCTTCCATACCGCAGATGGCGCGCCAATTGAGATTTTCACCACGCGCCCCGACACGCTGTGGGGCGCGACCTTTATGGTCTTGGCCCCCGAACATCCGCTGGTAGATGCGGTGACCAGCGACGCACAACGGGCTGCCGTGGAAGCGTATAAAGCTCAGGCGACACGCTTGGATGAAGTGGCACGTGGGGCAACCGACAAAGAAAAGACCGGCATCTTCACCGGTGGCTATGCCATCAATCCCGTCAACGCGGCGTGCATTCCCATCTGGATCGCCGACTATGTGATGATGGGCTATGGCACCGGCGCGATTATGGCTGTGCCCGCCCACGACCAGCGCGACTTTGAGTTTGCCAAGAAGTTCGAGCTTCCCATCCAGCTGGTGGTGCAGCCGCCGAATGAGGAGATCCGCAGCGCCGCCGATCTAAGCGAAGCCTGGGCCGGCGAGGGTGTCATGGTCAATTCTGGCCCCATCGACGGCGTTGTGGCAGGCAAGGGCGAAGGCCAGAGCGTCAAGGTGACCGCAACCTGGTTGGAAGCGACAGGCAAAGGCAAAGCATCGGTGAACTATCGGCTGCGCGATTGGCTGATCAGTCGTCAGCGTATGTGGGGCGCGCCCATTCCTATGATCTTCTGCGACAAGTGTGGCACGGTGCCGGTGCCCTATGAAGCGTTGCCCGTGTTGTTGCCCGATGACGCCGAATTCAAACCAACCGGCGAAAGTCCGTTGAAGTATCACGCAGGCTTCCGCTATGTCAAGTGTCCCACCTGTGGCGGCGATGCCGAGCGCGAGACCGATACGTTAGATACGTTTATGTGTTCCAGCTGGTATCAATATGCCTATCTCTTGCCCTATTGGAAAAAGGGGGAACCGATCCACGCCGATGATATGCCGTGGGACCCAGCCAAGGGCAACTACTGGCTGCCGGTGGATCAGTATACGGGCGGGATTGAGCACGCGACCATGCATTTGCTGTACACGCGCTTCTTTACCAAGGCCATGCGCGACATTGGTGTTGTAGAGTTTGCCGAGCCGATGACACGCCTGTTCAACCAAGGCATGATCTTGGGGCCAGATGGCGAGAAGATGTCCAAGAGCCGCGGCAACGTGGTCGATCCTGATCAATATGTCGAGCGCTACGGTGCCGACACCGTGCGCGGCTACTTGATGTTTATCGGCCCGTGGGAGCTGGGTGGCCCCTGGGATCCCAAAGCGATTGAAGGGATTAGTCGTTTCCTGAGTCGCGTGTGGAGTGTGGCGACGAGTGAGCACCCGGTCGCGTTGGATGCCGCCGAACCCACTGTGGAAGAGGTGCGGCTGCTGGAGCGCAAGTTGCATCAGACCATTATCAAGGTCACCGATGATATGGCAAACTTCCGCTTCAATACGGCGATTGCCACCTTGATGGAGATGAACAATTCCTTGATGCGCATCAAGGAGACGGCTATCGTCCGCACGCCGATCTGGGAAGAGGCTGTGCGCACGCAACTGTTGTTGATGGCACCCATCTTCCCCCATGTGAGCGAAGAATTGTGGCAACAGATTACTGAACCTGCGCCTTCCGCGCAGGCGCAAGACAAAAGCCAGAGCATCCACTTGCAAGCCTGGCCACAGGGCGACCCGGCCAAGGCACGCGAGGATGAAATCACAATCGTCGTCCAAGTCAATGGCAAGGTGCGCGACAAGTTGGTGGTCGCGCCCGGTACCGGCCAAGCTGTTTTGGAGCGCGATGCCCTGCTGTTGGAGAGCGTCCAGAAGTGGATTGATGGCAAGCCCGTCCGCAAAGTGATTGTGGTGCCGGATAAGTTGGTCAATGTGGTGATTGGGTAGTCGGCAAGCTGCATTTCGGAATTGTACGGGGCCCTGTGCCGACCGGTAAACCGGGCTTGGTGCAATTCCGGAATGCGATTACTGCGCTTCTGTGTTGCCTAGATCGATATATCTGCGCTATACTTATTGTAGTGCAATCGACTACGGTTTTCGAGCACCATTTTGCATTCATTCTGCTTGCAAGGCGAGTGGCAAAATGCTGTTGATGCTTCACAGATGAAAGGGCAAGAGCCGCTATGAGTTCTCAGACTCTCTGCGCAGAAGATCTCAACGTTGGCGAGTGTATTCCCGCTGCAACAGTCGCCATGCCTGGCCGAACTGTTGCAGCGCTGGAACAGCCTCTGCGCCGCGTCGTATATGGCCCCAATACCTCGCCGAATGGCTTTGCGGCGTTGGCCGGCGAATGGAATCGTCTCCTCAAACGCAGCCGCGCGAATATTTTCTTTTTAACTTATGAATGGCAAACCACCTGGTGGGAATCCCTGGGCACCGGGGATCTGTGGATTGTTGCCTTTCGCACAGCCGATACCAATGAATTGGTCGGCATTGCGCCACTCTATCTCACCCAGCACGCGAAGGGCAAACGTGCTGGGCAACAGGTCTTTACGCTGGTTGGTTGCGTTGAAGTGAGCGACTATCTCGATCTGATTATCGCGCGTGACTGGGAAGCGGCGGTCTATGCTGCGTTTTTGGCCTGGCTGCACAGCGCCGATGCGCCCGCCTGGGATATTGTTGACCTGTGTAATCTGCCCGAAGTCAGCCTGACCTACACGACGTGTGCTGCCCTTGCCGAGACTGCTGGTCACGCTGTGCAAGTGCTGCAAGAAGATGTTGCGCCGCAGTTTGGGTTGCCGCTACACTATGAAACCTATCTACAAGAATTGGTTGAGAAAAAGCAGCGCCACGAAATTCGCCGCAAACAAAGGCGTGCCGAGCGCGAAACCGAAGTCGGCTTCTATATTGTGGGCAAAGAACATAGCCTCGAAGCCGAGATCGATGATTTTATTGCGCTGCAACGGGCGAGCCGCGAAGACAAAGCCGAATTTATGACCCCGCAGATGCGGCGCTTTTTCGGCACGGTGGCGCGCCGTATGTTGGACATGGGCTATCTGCGGCTCTGTTTCTTGACCTTGAATGGCGAAAAAGCTGCTGCGCTTTATGCCTTTGAATATGATCGCAAATTTTTGCTCTACAATTCGGGTTATGATCCCGATGCCCACTCGCAACTGAGCCCCGGTTGGGTGCTGTTGGCCTACAGCATTCAATACGCGATTGCTGCTGGCTGTCGTGTCTTTGACTTTATGCAGGGCAACGAAGAATATAAATATCGCTTTGGCAGTCAAGATTACAAGGTAATGCGCGTCCTGATCACGCACTAACGTGGCGTAGCCTCATCCGTAGTAGCAGTAAAGGGAAGGTGAAAAATCTACGCGCGAAACGCTGATTTTGTGCAGATTGGAAATTGCCGATAACCGCAATTCGCTAGAGGATTGTTGGTAGCAAGCGCTGACAACCTACAGAAGAGCATTTCGTTGACAAGCTGGATAATGACCATGACCTGCGCCACCGATAGGTAGTTGGCAACCTTGCAGAACTGATTACCAGCTACCTATCGGTGCTTCATTGCAACTTGTTTTAAGGCAATTGGCGTATGATCTGCGCCAGGTGGATCGTGTCGTGCCAGACAGAATGCAGTGTGTGGTTCAGAATTGTGACCGCACCATTGGTCACATGATGCCCCGTGCGCTCCCATTGCACAGGTTGCAATGCTGTCAACTCGGCGAGATGGGTGGCGCGCAACGCAGCAAAGGCGGCCAGCGTCACTTGCAGATCATTCTCCCCATAATTGCCTGCACGTGCCAACGCTTCCTGATCGAACCCCGCAATCACTGGCTCGGCTTCATCGCGTAGAATGCGCAGCCGTGCAATCACGCGTTCCTCCGTATCGCGCAGATGCGAGACAACCTCAATCACCGACCAGCCACCCGTTGGATCGGGGGCGGTGCGGGTCTGCGCGGGTGTGATGTCATGCAAAATCTTCGTCAACACTTCGGGGGTAAGCCGCAATGACTCCAGGGCTTCCGTGGCCGTATTATATATGAATTTGCTCCTCAAACGATTCAGCCAATTCACATGCCACGTTCGAATAGCCGGACCGGAAGGCGCGCACTTGCTCCCGGGCAGGATCAAACCCACATTCCGCAGCTAAAATTCGACCAAATAACAGTTTAGGACGTGCGGTCCAAGCAGGCGGATAATCTTGAGTCTCACGGGGGTGAGGTTGAGGATTTGCTGCGCCACGA
>DAOTTR010000761.1:0-3052 GCA_034437715.1 Caldilineaceae bacterium | reverse complement strand
GCGGGCGTCTCCTATCGGATGAGCCAGGATCTCTATCACCGGCTCTTACTCTTTGACTATGAAACGCGCCAAAAGTATGGCACAGGCGATCTATTATCGCGCGCCACCAACGACTTTATCTACATTTGGCGTTTCTATAGTGCTGGGTTTCAAATGGCGATGCATGCCCTCTTTCTGCTGTTGATCGGCGCATCGCTCATGGCCGTAACCAGCCCGGCCATGGCCGCGTTGGTGGTGGTCATGCTCTCGACCAGCATTTTTGTGCAAATGCGTATGGGCGGCATTATCGAGCGCTCCTTTGCGCGTGTGCAGGCGGAGACGGGCAAACTTTCGGCCTTTACCCAGGAACACCTCAACGCCGTACGCATGTTGATCGCGTATGCCCAGGAAAAGGCCGTGGGTGACCAATTCCGCGAGGCCAACAAAGCCTATGTGACACAGAACATGAAGTTTATTGTTCGTTCTGGCTTGGTTTCACCCTTGCCCAGCTTGATGGTGCGCATTGCATCCACGATCATTGTGCTGGTTGGCGGTCTGTTTATTATTCAGGATACGCTGACAATTGGCCAATATGTGCAGTTTATTATCTATCTGAATCTCCTCAACAGCGGTGCACAGCAGATCACCGAAGCCTTTGAACGGCTGCAACAGGGCAGTGCCGCGGCTGGGCGGATTGGGGAAGTGCTTCATCTGTTGCCCAAGGTCAAGGATGAGCCAGGAGCCATTGAGCCAGTGCTAAAGGGTGGTGTCCACTTCGACCATGTGAGTGTCTATGCCGAGGATCAAGGACGCTGGATTTTGCGCGATATCAACTTGGAGATCGCCCCTGGTTCAACGGTGGGAATCGTGGGGCCAACGGGCGCGGGCAAAAGTATGCTGATTAGCTTGTTGGGCCGAATTTACGATCCCGACGAAGGAAGAGTTTTGCTCGACGGCTATGATCTGCGCCAAATCAAGTTGCTGGCGCTGCGGCGCGATGTGGTCTATGTGTTACAAGAGACGCTGCTCTTTAGTATGCCTCTGCGCGGCAATATTGCCCTGGGTGTCGCCGATGTCGCCGACCCGCAGATCTATCGTGCCATGGAACAGGCGCGCCTGACCAATGATCTATCGCAGTTGCCCAAAGGCTTGGATAGCATTGTTGGCGAGCGTGGGGCTACGCTCTCGGGCGGGCAAAAGCAACGCACCGCCTTGGCGCGTGCCTTGGTGCGCAACCCCAAAGTCTTAATTCTCGACGATGCGCTGGCCAGCGTGGATATGAATACCTCGGCCCAGATTATCGAGGAACTGCGTCAGTCGGCGGGCAGCGCAGGACGGCGCACCAGTATTATCGTGAGCCAGCGCATGGCCGCGGTGCGCCATGCGGATCAAATTATTGTGCTGGATGAAGGACGGATTGTCGAGCAAGGCGATCACGATAATTTGTTGGCAAGCAATGGCCTCTATGCGGAAATGTATCGCCGCGAGATCCAGCAAGCCGAGGAGGAAATCGCCTGATGACGAATGGTAAATTGACCCACGATGAGGGCGACAAGACCGCGAAAGAAGGGGCGAAGCTTAATGGCAAAGGCCTGACCGAAGCAGAACTCATCGAGATCGAAGAGTTGCAAGCCGAAAAAGAAGCCGGCCCGCCGTTAAACCAGGATGCCGCACTGATTCAGTTGCTGGTTTCCTCGATCCGCCCCTACTGGCGCATGATGATCGTGGCAACTGTGCTGATGTTGGGTGTCGCTACCTTGAATGTGGTGCCGCCCTATCTGCTGCAACAAGCGATTGACGGCCCGATTGCCCAAGGCGATATTCGGGCGCTTTGGAATATCACGATCTTTTATGGCATCACGGCGATCTCGCTCTTTGTACTCACCTTTGCCTATACCTATTTTCTCCAATATGCTGCGCAACGGGCACTGGCCGACTTGCGCACCCGACTCTTTGATCACATTCTGCGCCAAGATTACACCTTCTTGACCAATACCTCTACGGGCGATCTGGTGGCGCGCCTCAGTAGCGACATTGACAACATCAACCAGGTGCTCTCCAGCAGCATTGTGGTGATCTTGGTCGAAGGGGTCACTTTTATTGTGATCGTGACCGTCATGTTGCTGACCAACTGGCGTTTGGCGCTGTTGGCCATGGTGCTCATGCCGGTGTTGGCCGTCGTGACGCGCTACTTCCGCCAACGTATTCGCCGCTCTTCGACGGGTGAACGTTCGGCCATGGCGCGCATCAGCTCCTTCCTGAATGAACATCTCCACGGCATGACGGTGGTGCAGCTTTTTGGGCACGGGGAGGAAAGCGAACAAGAGTTCGACGATTACAACAGCCGCTATCGCCGGGCACTGATCAACTTGCGCTATCACAGCGCGGTCTTCCTGGCGGTGCAAGAAATTCTGGCCGCCGTGGGTACGGGCTTGCTGCTCTATGGCGGCGGGCGTGGTGTGTTGGCCGGCTGGGCAACGCTGGGCATGTTGGTGGCCTTCTTTCAATATTCCCAACGCGCCTTCCAGCCGATTCTCAACTTATCGCAGCAATATAACTCGATCCAGATTGCGCTGGGCGCGGCGGAACGCATCTATCGCATGTTGCAGGCCGAACCGCAGATCAAAAGTCCGGCAAAGCCTGTGCCATTGCCCAAGGTGCGCGGTGATATTGAATTTCGCAACGTGCAATTTTCCTATGTACCCACCGAGCCTGTGCTGCGCGGGGTGAACCTCAAGATTGCCGCTGGCCAATCGGTGGCGATTGTGGGGGCGACGGGGGCTGGCAAATCCAGCATGGCCAGCTTGTTGGCGCGCTACTACGATCCGTCCCAGGGGCAGATATTGCTCGACGGCATCGATCTACGCCAACTGAGCTTGGACGATCTACGGCAGGCTGTGGTGGTAGTG
This sequence comes from Caldilineaceae bacterium, assembly GCA_034437715.1. GTDB lineage: Bacteria > Chloroflexota > Anaerolineae > Caldilineales > Caldilineaceae > JAHBVH01. Next base: position 164 of record DAOTTR010000761.1, on the reverse strand, counting down.
CCGCAAGATCCCGTCTGTATTGCAGGCACAATTCGGCAGAATATCGGCCTCTATGATGAAGACATCACCGATGAGATCGTCTTGCAGGCTGCCGAGTTTAGCAATGCCGCCCGCTTTATCGAGCAGTTGCCCGAAGGCTACGACTTTCATCTTCAGCCGGGCGG
>DAOTTR010000760.1:0-6447 GCA_034437715.1 Caldilineaceae bacterium | reverse complement strand
CATTAGTTGCCGCCGGAATTCTTCGATGATCTGGCGCTTCAGGCGTACAACCCGTTGGGCATCTACTTGATCAGCGTCGCTGCCTAACAGACTAAAGAGTTGGCGCAATTCATCCTGTGGTGCGCGCTGCATGCCGATCAACAGGCGACAGCGGTTCTCTTCTGTTCCGTTCCAACCCTCAATCGACGGTTGGAGCAGCCGCCAGCCGCGCAAATTGAAGTAGCCAACACAAAAGTCGGCGCGTTGACAGCTTTGCAAAGTTGAGACCAATGCTTGGCTAAGTGGCTCAGAAATATTGTCAAAAATTCGTGGCATATTGTGCGTTCTAGCGCTTGTGCAATGACAGCATGTAAAAGATTCTGGTAAAGTGGGCTGTTATGATGTGATCTTTTCTTTTGTCAGGTATAGCTTCTATTTTAACTAGGAGTTACGCAGTTGGAAGCATTACGATCTCTGGGGGCCGGCCGGCAGGATGCCGGCGTTCCCAGGCAACTGCGTAACTCCTATTAACAATCAGAAAATGAACAGAAAAGCTAGAATGTCTGTTAGATTCTATTTCATTTTCTTTATTAGCTCAACTAATTACTTTATCAAAAAGAAAGCTTGTAGTATGACTTACTCGTAAGCAAGAAATTCGCCAAGAAACAAAACAGCCAGATTGCGCAGGTATCATCATCCCACACAACCTGGCCGCTCTTGCAAAACTGGAAAAGCACCGTCACCCCTGTCGCATTGACAATCGTTAATGCATTCAGCCCCTACGCCGCTAGCACCGCGTTAAAGGTTGCGCTGGGGCGCATGGCTTGGGTGGTTTTGGCCGCGTCGGGATGGTAATAGCCGCCGATATCGACGGGCTGGCCTTGGGCGGCATTGAGTTCCGCGATGATCTGTTGCTCGTGAGCCGCTAGTTCTTGGGCCAACCCTGTAAACTCGGCTTGTAGCGCGGCATCTTGGCGCTGTTCGGCCAGGGCTTGGGCCCAGTAGAGCGCCAGGTAGAAGTGGCTGCCCCGGCTATCCAACTCGCGCACCTTGCGCGAGGGCGACTTGTTGTTGTCCAGAAGCTTGCCGATGGCCTGGTTTAGGGTGTCGGCTAGCAGCAGGGCTTTGTTGTTGCCTGTTTTGCGCCCCAAATCTTCCAGCGACACGGCCAAAGCCAGAAATTCGCCCAGCGAATCCCAACGCAGATGGCCCTCTTCGACAAACTGTTCGACATGCTTGGGGGCCGAGCCGCCCGCGCCGGTCTCGAAGAGGCCACCACCAGCCAACAGCGGCACAATTGAAAGCATTTTGGCGCCGGTGCCCCAGGGCCGCAAGTGTGGCAGCGCCAGCCGTTTCGCAAGCGGCTTGACAGTGAAGACCAGGAACGCCATCGCGACAACAACGACCACCGACATGACCATAGCGGGTTGCAGCTCCCCGCCTGCGCTCTGAACCTGCACGAGGTTGAGCGTCGTGTTGTTAAGGAAATGGGCGATCCAAGGCGCCCACAGACTGCCGGTGCGCCAGAACAGATAGCCGTAGACGAGTCCGGCTACGAACGTACCCAGCAGCAACAGACTAGTACAGTTGGGCGTAGATACCACGGCAGTTAATCAGGCACGTTACTCGTGTACATCATGGTAAAAATAGGGTACCTTATTTACGCTGGGATCTACTAGTCTGGGCGAGCGCGCCGGCGGCGGAGACGTCGCCATTCAGGTATGCCTTGATGGGCCAGACCAAGTGCCAGGCGGCGAACAGACTGGCCTGAAGCAGGTTCGCCGTACGAAACCGCATTCGCTGAAGGAAGTGGGGCAGCATGATTCCGCGAAATAGCCCCTCTTCCATGAAGCTGTTGATGACGTTGCCAGCAATCAAAAAGGCGGCGAAGGCCGCGCCACCGGTCATGCCGGTCTTGGGATCCACGGCCCGGAGGGTCAGGAACTCGTCCGACGCGAGCGTCAGCACCTGGACGACCGTGGCGATGACGAAGGCCGCCACGGTGAGGCTGGCCCCAACGGCGAGGGCCGAGCCGTCAACACTGGTCGTTGTGAGGATGACGCCCGCGCCATATTCTGGCCGGTGGCGATCCGTGCCGTTGCCGTAGGTGAGGGTCAGCACAGCATACGGCCCTGGTTCGGCAGGATCGGGGAGAGTGAGGGGCGTTACGTTGGTTGCCGCCGCAGCCGCCGCATTCACCGGCGGCGTGGCAGGAAAGCCATCCATCAGGAGCAGTCCACCGCCGCCCAGCAGCCCAACTAGACCGATCGCCAAGCCGGTAACGGCCAACCCCTTATGCAGCCGCGTAAGCTGCCGCCAGTTGCCGCCGGAGACAGATGCCACGCCAGCCCCCAGCAGTGAACTGAAAAGAATGATGCCCAAAACGACCGCAATCATGCCATACAATAAAGGTGGGGCGAGATAGGCCAGCGACAGCGGCAGCAGCGCACTCAGTCCGGCCCAGCGGTAGCGGGCCGGCATCCGGCGCAGCAGCCAACCTACCCCCAGCAGGATGCCGCCAGCTATGGCCGCCGCCAGCAGAATGACAAGCGTAGCCAAGCCAAAGCTAATGATTCCAGCCGGGGCAAACCCATAGTAGGCGTTGGCACCCCATATCAGGATCGTGATCAAGCTGATTCCCCACGTCGCGCCGCTCCAGGCGCGCTGGCCAGGGGCTAGCACGCGCAGCGGATGACGCACGTTAAAGAAAATCCAAGGACTGGTCATGGACGATTTGGCAACAGTTTTACTATTTGTCATCATTTTTTGCCATTGATTGATTAAGACTCGTTTGCTTGATACTTGCCAGCACCGCGCGCAGCAGCGCGAGCGCAGCCACCACAAAGACTACAAAGATCGCGATGCCCGCAACGTTCATACGGCCCGTTGCGAGGCCGAGCATGAATTCGCTGGCGATCACCGCAAGCCCGACCGACAAGAGAATGATCAACGAACTGGCAGAGAGCAGGTAGCCGAAACTCTCGCGCCGCAGCAGAAGGATACCCACAATGATACAAAATGGCATCAGGAGTCCGAGGTCGAGCGCCTGATCGACTAAGGTATAGTAGCCGGTCGCGCCCGCGGGCAGGGTGTTTGCACCGAGGGTGGGTATGATCTCACCCAGACACTTGAGCAGCAGCAGTCCGGCCACCGCAAAGGAAAAGCCGGCGAGGATGCGCACGGGGAAGTGGGCACCGATGGCTGCGCGCACCTGCGCATGGTTGATGCCCGCAATGACAAAGACCAGCGTCCACAGGCTGAGGGAGAAGAGGAGGACGTAGACCAGAAACCAGGCGTTGTAGGCCCAGTCGAAGGTCCAGAGCAGGTATTGGTAGCAGAAGCTGGCCAGGCTCCCGATCAACAGGATGGTACCCCGCAGCGATCCGCGCAGATGCAAGATGAAGGCGACCAGCAGGAGCGGGATGCCCAGCAGCAGCCGCACAAAATCCCACGGAATCCCACTGGTTACTAGTGTTTGCAGGCTGTAGCGATAGACACCCGCCACCGCGATTTGCACGACCTCACCGCGCACCGTGGTAAACGTTTGGTATTCGTCGTGCCCATAGGAAAACGCACCAGCGAGGCTGGCGGCGAGCGAGCCGAGCAGGATGAGCAACGTACAAACAATCACCAATTTCTTCACAACGATTCTCCTCTTGAGTCCAAATTAGAAATTTCGCAAATATACAATTGTCGTGTGCGTAATGTGAAAGATGAGAAAAAGAACCGACGGAACAATGTAATAAATCGGACGATAGCGCACCGAAAAATAGAACTTTTCACCTAGTAAGCCAATCCCAGTGAGCCATAACAGTGGTGTGTAAGCGGGAGCCAAGAAACCAATCATACTGGTACTCCAAGCGCTTGCGGGAAAAAATAACTGCGGCACCCAGGCCAAGAAGTAAATTGCTGTCCCTGCCAGATACCAAGCTAGCCCTTGTTTCTGAGTTTTGGTAGATATTCCTATAGAGAAAAACAATGGCATAACAAGTACTACTGTCCGCAAGATGTTTTCGCCATACTTCACCACATCCGGAATGTTTTTCCAGAAAATGTCTGGCAAGAATTGAATTGGGAGGCGGCTGGCAAAGACCACATTCCAGAGCAGAATGGGAATAGTTAGCAAAATACCATTCCATAAATATTTTACGAGGTCAATTTTAGTGTTTTTCAATCCCATATCTCCGCAGTAGAAATATCTTATATGAGCCGTTGAGCAGGTCGCGGTGCGAGTCGGGCGTGTGAGCCGTCATTCTGGCTTCCCTCACGCCAGTAACGTGCCGAAGATCTCCTGAATATGGTTCACAACCATGAAGTGGCCCTCAGCAGGGAAGAAGTGGGCACGGGCGTGTGGGATTGTCCGCGCCAAATAGCGGCCCATCGCCGGCGGCACGTTGGTATCGGCTTCGCCCTGCCACACGTCCACGGACAGGCGAATGTCCTCCAGACGGAAGCCCCATGGCCGAGCGCAGATGGCCATGTCGCGTGCCACACCCCGCGCCCCCTGGCGATACACCTCGCCCAACGAACGGGTGAAAGCGCGTTTCAACTCAGTGTCATGCACGGCATAAAAGGCTTGCGAAGGGGACATGCCGATAATCTGGCTCGCGCCGATGGTCCAACTCAGCATGAAGTCCATGTCTTCATTCTTGAAGCGTGTGCTGTACTTCTGCCGTTTTAAGATGACTTCATTTTTTTCATAATTATTCTCGTTCAACAACAAACGCCCTTGCTACGACCCGGAAGACAGGGAACTGGGGAGCCAACTGCTCGAAAGCGGCGAGTGGCGCATCCTTGTCAATCGGCAGATGTGCTCTAGCACCCGGCGCGCGCTGCAAGTACGCCTTCAGCACAGGCGCACGTCCGTCGTCCGCAACTTCTTCCAAATGCACCTCCTCGTGCCGACCATGATGGAGGGTGACGTTACCCCCCGCTGCCCGCACGTTCTGCACCCAGCCCGCGCCCGCGCCGAGCATGGAGACCAGATAGCGCTCACCGGCAACGACAGCCATGACGAGCGGTAGGCGGATGCGCCGACCAGACCGCTGGCCAGGCACCTCGAGGGTGACCAGATAATTTGGCGCAACCCCGAGTGCATAGATTTCAGCCGAGCAGCGATTGAGTAGGCGTGCCAGCCAATTGGGGCGTCCACCACGATAGAACCATCTATTCAAACCCATCACGGTCTCCTTTACTTCTGAACTTGAAATTGAGCGTAGCTGCTTAGGGTCTGTCCATAAATAAAGTATCTAATTTATGTGATGTTACCCGAGTAAATCTGTCTAAAATCATCCATGTTATTCTTGGACAGACACTTAGTGATAGAACCATTGATCCAAATATTTGAACCAGCTATGGCGTATTGTCTTATCTATCTTTTTATAATGGATATTTTTTAGTCTGTAATCACCTCTGACTTCTCAACGTTTTTAATTTGTAACGCAAGGAACCGTTCCAAATCATAGATTGCTGTATGTGCCGATGGAGCTATTCTGGGCAATATAGGGTCAAATGCGTGGTCTGTTTGCGGTAAAATATGCATTACCGTTAGCACTTTTTGGTCGACTAAACGGGTTTGCAAAAAACGGGTGCTTTCTACGGGAGCCATCACGTCATGTTCACCGTGTATGAGCATTGTGGCAGGACAGTTAGCCTGTACATGCGTAACAGGTGAGAAAAGCGCGTATTGTTCAGGGCACTCATCCAGATGCCCACCCAAAAGAGGCGCAAAAGTTCCTGCATTTGCAAAGCCTTTATCAAAATGGAAGCGATAATAGGCGCCCCCCATTCTCTTAATCACCCAAGCTGGCAATTGAGTTAATACAGCTTTTTTTGCCGTGCCCGGCTTGGAGCGGGTGGTAAGTTGCTGGTTGGTATGGTAGTACATTGCCTTTAAATCTGTTGGGCCGTATAGCGAAACTACGCCGCATACGCCGGTATCCTTCCCCGCCAGTATCTGCTGCTGTAAGCTGCGGGTTGCTGGCTGTATAGGCTGTCAACAGGGCAAGATGACCTCCCGCAGAACCACCACCCACAACAATTGTAGTAGGATCTACTTTGTAAGTGTGTGCGTTTTCTTTCATCCAAACGATGGCCCGCTTTACATCGTTTACCATTCCCATTATGTCGGTTTCAGGGGCGGGGCAGAAACACGCGTATTCCATCGCGCTCATCGATCACATAGGCCGTGGCCGCATAACGCAGCACGATTATCGTCATCCAAATATCACCAATCGCGCCGCTGACATTGATCGCGCCACACAACCCCAAAATAGCGACCCATACGGTTCCCTGCCATAGCCACATGCCCACAACGAACAAAACGCTGAGGCTGCATAAGGGCGCCAGCGCGATTTGGACATAGTGGTTGCGCCGATACGCATAGCCCGGCGTTGTGGCATAAAACATCAACTTTTTCCATAGAAAGCCATACTGCGGTGTTGCACCAAACCTCTGCATCATCACACC
>DAOTTR010000759.1:0-5186 GCA_034437715.1 Caldilineaceae bacterium | reverse complement strand
GGATACCACCGGTTGAAACCGGCGGCTGCCACGAAAAACCTGCTTAAGCAGGTTTGGCATAGCAGGCGTCGAATTGATTCGACGCTGTCAACCACATGAGATCCGGTTGAGCCCCTTTTCGTTGATCAATCGCCTGTTGCGCGCGTTCGTTTTGAAGCCGTTGATATTCCTTATAGCTAATTACCGCTACCATTGGTTTGCCATGGCGCTCGATCACGATCTCGGCCTCGCCAGCGGCGACTTCATCCATTACATCGCGCAAATGCGTTCTCGCTTCTTCACTGCTCACGGTCTTAACCAGCATATCAATTCCTATTCTACGCGCGATATTCGGTCACAAGAAAATTTCTTACAGTCTGTAAGAATTTTATACGCGAAGTAGGCTAGTGTCAAAGTGCTTTATCCCTAGAAAGCATACCAAGTTGAAATCTCTGCTTTGACAAACCTCGCGCCCTTTGCTACAGTGCATCCAGTTGATACTGATCCTTACCACGTCTGATGACAGGAGTAACTTCATGACCCACCCACAAAGCCAACTGGCCTTGTACGGCGGCCCCCCAGCCATCCACAGTGAACCGGGCGACCTCTTCAAGTGGCCGATTGTCACCGCAGAAGATGAAGCCGCCGTGCTCGAAGTATTACGCCGCGGTGCCATGTCCGGCCTGGATGTGACATTGGAATTTGAAAAGGAGTTCGCCGCCTGGCAAAGCACGACCTATGCCCTGGCCCACTGTAATGGCACCGCGGCCTTGCATGGCGCAATGTATGGCGTGGGGCTGGGTGTGGGCGATGAATTGATCTGCCCCGCCGTCACCTATTGGGCGTCGGCGCTACAGGTCTTTTCGTTGGGGGCCAGCGTCCTCTTTGCCGATATTGATCCGCAGACGCTCTGTATTGATCCCGGCGATATTGAACACCGCATCGGGCCGCGCACCAAGGCGATCATGGTCGTCCACTATGTGGGCCACCCGGCGGACATGGACCCGATTCTGGCGATTGCGCGCCAGCATAATCTGAAGGTGATCGAAGATGTCTCTCATGCCCAGGGTGGCATGTACAAGGGCAAAATGTTGGGCACCTTTGGCGATGTATCGGCCATGTCGCTGATGAGTGGCAAGTCGTTTGCGATCGGCGAAGGCGGTATGTTGGCGACCAATGACCAAGAAATTTATGAGCGCGCCGTGGCCTTTGGTCACTACCGGCGTTTTGATGACAGCATCGAAACGCCCGATCTGCGTCCCTATCGCTACCTGCCCCTGGGCGGCTACAAATATCGCATCAATCAACTGGCCTCGGCCATGGGGCGCGTGCAGATCAAGCACTATGACCAACGCATTGCCACGATCCGCAAAGCGATGAACCATTTCTGGGATCTGCTAGAAGGGGTACCAGGGTTGCGCCCCCATCGCGTCGATGAAGGGGCGGGCGACACCATGGCGGGCTGGTATGCGCCGGCTGGTTTGTATCGACCAGCGGAACTTGGTGGGCTGTCGGTGACGCGCTTTGCCGAGGCGGTGCGTGCCGAAGGTGCCCCTTGCTCGCCGGGAGTTAACAAACCGCTGCATATCCATCCCTTGCTCACCGAAGCCGATGTCTACGGCCATGATCGGCCCACGCGCATTGCCTTTGCCGCGCGCGACTTGATCCATGAACAAGGTAGCCTACCCGTCAGCGAAACGATTGGCGCGCATACCTATTCGATTCCCTGGTTCAAGCACTATCGCCCGGCAGTGATCGAACAATATGCCCAGGCCTATCGCAAAGTGGCCGAGCATTACCAGGAACTACTGGCGGCAGACCCTGGTAATGCGCCGAATGTCAATGGCTGGGGCATCCGCTAGCCACAGCCAAAGCAACGTAGGGGTCAGCGTGCGAACATGAGCTACCTAAAAGAGCGGTTCGTCGAGCAGCAATGGCGCAGGGCCGGGCCGGCTCACGATCACTTGCTGCACGCTGGTCAGCGTTGCCAGACGCGTTTGCACTGCGACAATGTCAGCTTCTTCACAGAGGATATGCAGATTGGGTCCGGCATCAATGGTAAAGTAGGCTTGTAAGCCATCCTGTGCGCGCCACGCGTGTAGCGCATGGATAATTTCGAGCGTGCCCGGCTGCCAGTAAAATAGGCTGGGGGTGCTTGTCATCATCACTGCGTGCATAGCCAGGGCATCTTGCTCAATTACGGGCCCCAGGCGTGCCAGATCGCGTTGGGCAATGGCCGCGCGCACTTCGTCCAATGCCTGGGGCACACTGGCCACACGCCCGGCATTGAGCGGGCTGCTGGCGGCCAAGCCATGCCCTTGTTCACTGCTCACAGCCTTTTCCGCGCCACTCACCACGGCGACCACGTCATACAAGGCCCAATGCTCTGCCGGGTAGAGTTGATGGGCCACACTGGTGACATCATCTTGCCCACGTTCCCACTCGACAAAACCGCCAAAGAGACTGCGGCTGGCCGAGCCACTGCCCCGCCGCGCCAGGGCGGACAAACGTGTGGCACTCAATTCTAAACCCAGGGCATAGCAGGCCGCCGTGGTCAGTGCGGCGAAACCACTAGCCGAACTGGCAATGCCCGACGCCATGGGAAAATTATTTTGGCTGACGACACGCACCCGCCAATCAATTCCAGCCAACGCGCGGATGCGATCCAGGTGGCGCACCAGCCGGGCCGCGCGGTGCGCATCTAAGCGCGTGCCGTCCAGCGTAATCTCATCGGTCGCGGCCAGCCCTTGATCCAGCCATTGCAGCGTGGTGGTGGTGTGTGCATCCGCCAGCGTCATGCTGATCGAGTTATTCTGGGGCAGATTGATCGTAGCATCATCGACGCCCCAATATTTGATAAAGGCGATATTGCTGCCAGCGCGCACAGTGGCTTTTCCTGGTGCTGTAGGGGGGACGCTCTCTAGAACTTGCATCAGAGCCCTCGCGCAACCCATTCTTCAAAGCGGCGAATCAAATCATCGAGCAGCTCATCATGCGCCTGAAAGGTCACCGCGACACCAGCCGGCGTGGGGACAATCGTCGCGACCCAGCCAATACCTTCCACCTTTAACTTTTCCTCCATCCCACCGCCCAGGCGTTTGAGATAATTTTCCGCTTGGGCCGTTGTAATACCGGGGAACGCCATGGTTTCTTTCTCATACCCTTCGGCGCTCTGATATTCGTCGTACCGGCTGTCCCGTTCATCACCAAAAGAAGATGTACTAATTGGCATTGTCTGCTCCCTACTCCGTAACTTGTGTTGCGTCTACCTGTTTGCAAAAAGTATACCATAGGTTGTAGTCGTTACAGCGTAACCAAAGTCCGTTGTGTGGTAGTAGCGAAGGCGTGCCGGGGACGGCCCAGCGGCTTGATGCCACTACGCTCTGTTTTTGGGCCGTCCCCGGCATGCTCCCCCTCCCTCACCCAAAGATGTGGGTAAAGGGTAGCAGAAGGGACGGGACTAGCCATTGTGTACCCGAACCCAGCAATTGGCGACGCGGTTGCTCCTAGGCTATAATAACCGTTGGCACTAGCTCGCAAACTAGGGGACTGTTACATAAATTTTGCATAAATTTTGATGGTGTAACGTAGGTGCGGTTTGTAACCGCACATTCTTGCTCAATAGACCTTATTCCGATTTAATTTTGTGCATTCGTAGGTGCGGTTACAAACCGTACAAGCGCGGTCGATGCCGACGTGTGCGGTTACAAACCGTACAAGCGCGGTTGATGCCGACGTGTGCGGTTACAAACCGCACCTACAAGAACGATTGCACCTGATTTTGTTGCCGAAATAACAAATCGGTAATGAAGAACGTGCCGAAATTGCATAAACAAGCCGCGACAAATTCTGTGTATAGTGGCTCAATACAGATTTGTGCATCTGTTGTATGATGAAGCGAGTGCCAAAGGGACAAGTGTTACCAAGCTTGTGTCTCGATCAAACGCCGCAAGACCTCCTGCGTTTCTGGGACAGTTTCCCCCTTCTACGGTTTACAACGGATTGAAGCGATCATGTCAACACCTTCACAAAGTGTAGAGGCGCTACCAGCGCGGCCGGGGCAACCAGCCCCACCGGTAGCCGCTTCCTTTGCCCGTCACCAAGTCGACTCACCCTGGCGACGGGCTCAACGGCGCTTTCTGCGCCATCGGCTGGCGATGTTCGGCTTGATCATCTTGACCTTGATGATCGTAATTGCCGCGCTGGCCCCCGTGATCGCACCCTATGACTATGCCGAACAGAATTTGCGCCGCTTCCGCGAGGCACCAAGCGCCGATTACTGGCTGGGCACCGATAGTTTTGGCCGCGATGTCTTGAGCCGCCTGATCTGGGGTGCGCGGCCTTCCTTGGCCGTCGGCCTGCTGGCCGTGACGATCTATGAAGCGGTGGCGATTGTCCTGGGGTCGCTTGCCGGCTATTACGGTGGCAAGGTCGATTGGATCATTATGCGCGCCGTGGATGTGGTGATGACCTTTCCTTCGTTGATTATCATCATCTTCCTAGTGGCGATTCTGGGGCCGGGCCTGCAAAATACGATTCTGGCGATTGCCCTCCTGCGCTGGACCGAACCCACCCGGCTGGTACGCGCCCAGATCCTCTCGATTCGCGAAATGGATTATGTGTTGGCGGCGCGTGCGCTGGGCGTGCCCGATGGGCGCATCATTCGCCGCCATGTCATACCGGGGATTGTGGCCCCGTTGGTCGTCAACGCGACCTTTGGCGTGGCGGTAGCTATTCTGACCGAGGCGTCGCTCTCGTTCCTCAATCTGGGGATTCTGCCACCGGCGGCCAGTTGGGGCAATATGATGACCAGCGCGCAAGAGTTGGTTATTCTGGAGCAGATGCCTTGGCTGTGGTTGCCGCCCGGGCTGGCGATCATGTTGGCTGTGCTGTCGATCAACTTCATTGGCGATGGCTTGCGCGATGCGCTGGATCCCAAGGGCGTCATCGCAAGCCAGTAAACGTGTGTAGCAGTTGCACAGTTGAGTAACTTCATAGGAGACCTGTAGGGTCTTGAAGACCCTACAGGTCTAATCACAGGTCTAAGGCGCTTGCAAAGCAATAAGGATCCAGCGCTTGCCCAACAAAATCATGCGTAGGGGCGGCCGCGCAGCCGCCCCGCGTTTGGCTCGCTGCGAACGGGCGGCGGCAAGCCGCCCCTGCATACTTTATTCTTTCTACTGTCCTAATCAAGTGTGTAAGTCAAT
>DAOTTR010000758.1:0-1576 GCA_034437715.1 Caldilineaceae bacterium | reverse complement strand
AATAATCGAGAATCTATCTTTTTGGAAGACCGCAACTACACCTATTTTTTGCAGCTTTATGTTAAATATATCGAACCAGTGGCCTATACGTATGCCTACTGTTTGTTGAGTAACCACTTTCATCTGTTGATTCGCACAAAAACGGTTGAAGAACAGCAAATGGCGCATCAAACGGGCGCAGCGCATGGCGACAAGCCCTGGAAACCACAATGGCCTAGCGAACAATTCGGCCATTTGTTCAATGCCTATGCCAAAGCCATCAACAAAGGCTACAACTGAACGGGTAGTCTTTTCGAGCATCCCTTTGGTCGACTCGCTGTTGATGAGTTTACTTACCTGAAGCGATTGATGTGCTACATTCATCGTAACCCATTGAAACATGGCTTTGTGCAAGATTTTCGCACTTGGCCTTATTCTTCCTATCGTGCCATGGTCACCCATGAACCGACCCGCTTGCAACGTGAGGCTATTCTCTCTTGGTTTGCTGGCAGTAGAGAAAAATTTGAGGAATATCATCAGCAAATGATGCCGTTGCCAGATTATTATATGCAGCATGCCGGCGCGTTAGACCTGTAGGGTCTCAAAGACCCTACAGGTCTGGAAAGTGATCCAGAATGGTAATGATTGATCATCAGAGACCGTTAGGGTCTCAAAGACCCTAACGGTCTGAAAGCCACATCCATGCAAATCTTCACCCATCGCATCCCCGGCCTGATCCTCATCGGCCATGAATTTCGGGTTCCCCTGGATTACCGCCAACCTGCCGGGGAACAGATCACGATCTTTGTGCGCGAAGTGGTGACACCCGAGCATGAACATAGTGCTCTGCCCTATCTTGTCTATTTTCAGGGTGGACCAGGATCGGGCGCGCCGCGGCCAGATGGCAACAGTGGGTGGTTGAAGCGCGCCTTGCAGGACTATCGTGTGTTGCTGCTCGACCAGCGTGGGACGGGGCGCAGCACACCGGTGACCACGCAAACTCTGGCGCGCTTCCCGACGCCGCAAGCCCAAGCCGCGTACCTCAAACACTTTCGCGCCGACAACATTGTGCGCGACGCCGAGCATATCCGCGTTGCGTTGTTGGGCGCGCAAACAACCTGGAGTGCGTTGGGCCAAAGCTATGGTGGCTTCTGCCTGACGCATTATCTCTCGGCTGCGCCAACCGGGTTGCGCGAAGTGCTCATTACGGGTGGACTGCCGCCGCTGGATCGTCACGCCGATGATGTCTACCGCGCCACCTATCGCCGCGTGCTCGAAAGAAATCGGCTCTACTACGCGCGCTACCCTGATGATGAAAGCCGGGTCCAGGAGATCGTGCGCTATTTGCAAGATCGACCTGTCCACCTGCCGGATGGCGCGCGTTTAACGCCACGGCGCTTTCAGCAACTGGGCTTGGCGCTGGGCACCAGCGATGGCTTTGAACCGCTCCATTATCCGATGGCAGAGGCTTTTGTTCCGGGCGCACAAGGGCGGGAACTGAGCTATGCGTTTCTGCGCCATTTTGAACAAGCGCAACATTTTGAAACCAATCCGATCTTTGCGATTCTCCACGAGTCAATTTATTGTCAAGCGGCTG
>DAOTTR010000757.1:0-5958 GCA_034437715.1 Caldilineaceae bacterium | reverse complement strand
CACCTGCAAACCCATTTGCACAAAATGATGATCAAATGTAAACGCTTGTTGAATATTACGCTGTTGCGCCAGGGCTAGACAAGCACAGTCCGTATAGCTCCACGCTTTATCGTGATATTGGCTGAAAAGACGCCAAGTATGCATTTCTTCTGCCATGGAAAAGACAACAAACTCAAGCATTTGGCTATTGCGCAGGCGCATACCAAGTTGCAAGGCAACCTGGGAACCGACGCGTGACTTCGTCAGCGTCATGATCTCATCAAAGACATGGTTCGATAGGAGCAAAGTACCGGGCGTTGTGCATTTTTTTAAAAAGCTGACGGCGCGCCGATGATTGGGATCATTTCGATCAATCAGCGCGTATAGGGCGCTGGTATCAATAATGTACAGACTCATGAGCGCTTTCCCCGTCAAGGGCAGGTGATTCAGCCACTTTTAGCAAGGTGCGTCTCTCTTGATCTAAGCGATAAAGGTAATCATCCAGATTTTCACTGGTAATGCCATCATTAGGCCCTGCTGCCAGCCCAATAATACCGAAAATTGGATCACTACTATGTTGTACTGCTTGCTGCCGCTCAATGCCTTCTGTCAATAGCCGGCGCAACAGCAAGGCCATGCTAATGCCCTGTCGTTCAGCTTCTTCATTTAGCCAACTATATTGCCATTCTTCAACAATAGTCTGTATCCGTTTCATAAGTGCTCCAGAAACTAATAATGGTGTGTAATTCGATTACACACCATTATAACACACTATCAAGTGCGCGTCAATCCCCTATTTTGCAGCTTGGGCGGTCAAGGTTTGCAGATCGGCATCGACCATAATGCGCACCAAGCCGCGGAAATCGACCGCGGGTTCCCAGCCCAACACGCGCGCGGCTTTGCTGGGATCGCCCACCAACAGATCGACTTCGGCGGGGCGATAGAATTTGGGATCTTGAACCACATAGTCGCGCCAGTCCAGATCCAGATAGCCAAAGGTCTCCTCGACAAATTCTTGTACGCTGTGGGTTTCGCCGGTTGCCACCACATAATCATCGGGCGTCTCTTGTTGCAACATCAGCCACATGGCGCGCACATAGTCGCCAGCATAGCCCCAGTCGCGACGAGCTTCGAGATTGCCCAGGCGCAGCTCGTTGGCCCGCCCCAGCTTGATCTTGACCGCGGCATGTGTGATCTTGTGCGTCACAAATTCCAGGCCGCGGCGCGGGCTTTCATGGTTAAAAAGAATGCCGGAACAGCCAAACAGGTTATAACTTTCGCGATAGTTGACCGTGATCCAATGGCCATAGACTTTGGCTACACCATAGGGGCTGCGCGGGTAAAGCGGGGTGGATTCGCGTTGGGGCACCTCCACCACTTTGCCAAACATCTCGCTGCTGCTCGCCTGGTAGAAGCGGATTTGGGGATCGACCAAACGAATCGCTTCTAACACGCGCGTCACGCCCAGCGCCGTAAATTCACCCGTCAACACCGGTTGATTAAAGCTGGTGGGCACAAAACTCTGGGCCGCCAAATTGTAGACCTCGGTAGGTTTGTGCTGTTGCAAAATCTCGATCAGGCTCATCTGATCCAGCAGATCGCCTTGTACAATTTCAATCCGATCCTGAATATGGTTGATCCGCTCAAAATTGATCGTACTCGTGCGACGCACCATACCGATAACGGTATAGCCTTTTTCCAGCAAAAATTCAGCCAGGTAACTGCCATCTTGGCCGGTGACGCCGGTAACTAGTGCAATTGGCATTTTTTCTCCTTCATCACAATTATTTATCTTGAATTTATTTACGGTTTTGCAAATGCCGACGCCAGTAATTGAGCAAATCCGTTAAAGAAGCACGTAGATCGATCTCGGGCTGCCAACCAGTCGCTGCCACCAGCCGTTGATTATTGCAGACACTCACCGGTACATCGCTGGGGCGGAGGCGCGCCGGATCGAGCGCAACATCCACATGGACAGTCGTCAACGCAAGTAGCGTATCCAAGAGGGCATGGACTGGATAATGGCGACCGCTGCCAATGTTGTAAACCCCGCCCGCTTCGCCGCGCTCGACCAGCAACCAATAGGCACGCACCACATCGCGCACATCGGTGAAATCGCGTTCGGCATCCAAATTACCAACAGCCACTTTGGGCTCGCGCACCCCGGCTTCGATCTCGGCAATCTGGCGCGCAAAGGCGCTGGCCACAAAATCATCGGCCTGGTTGGGGCCGATGTGATTAAAACTGCGGGCGCGGATTGTCGGCAGTTGATGGCTGTGCCAATATTGTAGCGCCATCATATCTTGCGCAATCTTGCTGACGCCATAGGGGTTGTTCGGGCGGAAGGGCGTATCTTCGGCAATCGGCAAGTCTGCCGGACGGACCAAGCCATAGACTTCATTTGAAGTGACCACCAAGGTGCGACAGGTCGGTGCCCACCGACGCAACGCTTCCATTAAATGCAATTGACATTGAATGTTCAGCTCATAGGTCGTCCACGGTTGCTGCCAACTGCCGCCCACATCACTCCACGCCGCCAGATGCATCATCACATCCGGCTGGATCGCCTGGACGAGTTCGCTTACCCAGAGCGCATTGCGCAGATCACCGCGGTGCAACTGCAAGCGATGGGCCAAATGTTGAATGCGGTGCTCATGGCGATGGATCACGCCGTGCAATTCCAGCGCACTGTCGCGTATCAGATACTCAGCCAGATGGCTACCAGCAAAGCCGGCAATGCCAGTAATTACTATACGCACGGTGATTGACCCCCATCCACAAGGCGTAAAAAGTGAGCCAATAACGATCTGTTATTGGCTCACTTTTTATGCTAATAATAAAAACAAATTACGGTGATTTCCCATAGAGTCGTGTGTAGTGGTATAGCCCGGTGGTGATCGACTGCACATAGATGCGCGGCTCGTTGATCGTCAGAAATTCAACAAAGAGCGTATCATCCGCCCCTGTGACGCCGCGCCAATACTCAGCATTGCCTGGACCAGCATTATACCCCACCAACGCCGAAATCAAATTACCATCCAGGTAATCGCGCGCCCAATCCAGGTAATAGGCACCAAACATTAGGTTGATATGGGGTCGATAGATCATCTCATTGGTATAGTCCGGATGACCGAGGCGTTCGGCAACCCAGTGGCCGGTATCGGGAATGATCTGCGCCAATCCTTGCGCAGCCGCATAGGAACGCGCACCCTCCTCGAAGAGACTTTCCTGGCGAATTAGGCTGAAGTAGAGCAACGGATTGAGGCCATTGGCCAATGCCTCTTGGGTGATGAGATCGCCAAAGGGGCGCGGATAGGAACGCTGCTGCAAAAAGATCGGGGTATCTTCGACCAGTGGGGCTGCACTAAATTGAAGCAAACGGGTCATTGCCACCAAGCTCAAACTATAGGCACCCATCTTTTCAAAATCCAGGCTCAAGGCATAGAGCGCACGCGGGTTGTCTCTGTTGCGCTGATAGACACGATCCAAGGCAACCAAGCCATCGCCGCGCTGATCGACTTCCAGCAGCAAGCGCCCCATCAATAAATCTTGATCTTCGGCTAACGCCGCCGGCAAGACGGCCAGATCCGTCACGGGCGCGTCGATCCACCCTTGCAACCACGCTTCCGCAAAGGCTTGGCTGCCGTCATCGCCCGCCAATGTGCTGGCCGGGCCGACAATGGTTGTCATGGCGTTGAGAAAGTTGCCCGCCACCAACGGCATTTCGCGCAACGATTGGGCGGCCAGAATACCATAATAAATATCGGGCGCTTTGTCCACCAGCGCTTGCCATTCGGCGCGCGCTTCGTCCCCTTGCCCATTTGCATGATGGGCGCGCCCCAACCAATAGGCCACCGCTGGCCAGGTGTAGTCGGGATATTTTTCTTGCAAGCGCGCCAGCAACGCAATGGCCTGTCCAAATTCACCCTGTTGATACGCGCCCAAGCTGATGGCATAGAGGGCGGCGGGGGCCCGTTCACTATCGGGAAAGGTATCAGCCAGCATCAGAAAATCGGTGGCGGCTTCGGCCTGATTGTCACTGCGCAGGGCGCGCAGGCCACTGCGCCACAGCGCTTCCGGCGCAAGCGGATCGGCGGGATGCTCACGCGCAAAGGTGCGATAGGCGCGCCGTGCGCCCACTTCATCCGCTTTGGCCACTAACACCGCCCCCTTATCCAGCCATGCCTGCCCCAAACAGGGACACGTTGGGTACTTGACAATTACCTGATCGAGCGTAGCCAGCGCGGCGTCATACGCTTTGCTCTGCAATTGTGCTTGGCCAATGCCATGCAATGCTTGTCCGGCGCGGCTGTCGGTAGCATCTACGCTATCCAAATAGGCTTGGAAGGCATTGATCGCCGGGATCAGCGCGCGCGCCTGCAGATCAATATAGCCGCGCTGATAGAGATCAAATGCAACATTGCGGTTGACCAGTTCAACCAGCGCCAGATAAGCTGCGCCACTTTCCGGCGCTTCGGTGGTCGCCGCGCGCCACCGTTCAATCGCGCCCGGTATATTGCCCGCGCCAGCCAATGCTTTCCCCGCCTGGTATTGAATTTCTGCCCGATAGCCGCCATTCTGGGCAATGGCTAAAATTTCGTCGTACACCGTCACGGCTTCCGAATACTTTGCCGCGCCGGCATAGGCTGTCGCCAAGGATTCGAGCAGGCGCGCGCGCGCCACCGTATCGATTGCCGCATCCGCCGCACGGCGATAGGCTGCGGCAGCACCCGCATTGTCGCCGAGACCAAGATAGGCGAGCGCAATCCGCGTTTGGACAACTTCAGCCGCCCACGGCGCAAATTCGAGAAAGCGCCAATAAGCTGCAATCGCTTGGGTATAGTCGCCAGACGCGGCTAAGGCCTCGCCGCGCAAAAACTCAGCCTTCACAGCCAGATCGTTGCCCATCGCCGCCGCGCTGCTCGCCGTCACCCCGGCTGATTCAGTCAGGAGCGACAGAGCATCGGCAGACGCGCCTTCGGCCATATAGACGCGCGCCAATTCATAACGGGCGGCTTGCTGGATGGCAGGATCAAGATTCGGCTGCGCGAGAAGCGACTGAAAGGCCGCTCGCGCCGCCGCATAGTCACCCACACGATGCAGTTGCCGCCCGATCCTCAGTTGCTCGGCGGGCAAGGGCGTGGCCGAGGGGGTGGGGGATAACGTGGGTAGCGGTGTAGCCGTATCGGTGGGTAGAATGCTCGGTGTCGGGGTAAAAGTGGGGACAGTGTTCGCCGCACTAGCGGACGTGGCTGCCGCAACGGTGGCAATGGCAGGCTCTTCCTCTTGGTCACCACAGCTACTGATTACGAACAACAGGACGAGTAACAAGCCGAGCGAAAGCACAATTCTGCCGAAGAATGGAGCCAGATAGACCGAACGCAAAGACTGCAATAGCCTTTTTCTGATGAATCTGATCAAGTTGTTACTGCTCATAGGGAGCGTCCAATTAATTTTCATCATGCTCATATAGTACGCGATGAACGCGGATCCAACAAAAAAGGGGCGCACCCAAGTGCGCCCCTTACCAGTATGGCTATAACATTTATCATAGGAAGCAAAGTGTCCCCAACAATATTTTTATAATCTACCAAGTTCTTGTAAATATTTAACTAAATCGTGAATCAACGTACTGGGATTATCTGTACCAGTTTTATCCACTGCTTCATTTACTTTTTTAGCATTGATAATCGCCTGTCCAGTAAATTCTTTTATAGATTTATAAATATTTTTATCACCCTTTTTATTTCTACTTTGGTACTTTAAAATAGAGTGATTTTTGTGACTATTCAGGCTAGGCAGAAGAGGGAAGGGGGATGAAGGGCTGACCATGGATAGCCTCAAGCAGAGCAGCAATGACATTGCCGCCATGTTTACGAACGGTAGAGATGTAGCTACGAATGGCGCAGAAAGTATGAGCACCAGCGAAAGTACGGAAGGCGCCGGAGACTTTCTGTTTGACCTTGACCATGCGAATAT
>DAOTTR010000756.1:0-6284 GCA_034437715.1 Caldilineaceae bacterium | reverse complement strand
ATACAAAACACGCAACTTCTGCATACGATCTGGATAGGAGTTGATATCCGTCGAATCAGCCCACTGATCGACGCCGCCAATGTCGGCGGGCAGCGCTTTGAGATGTTCATCGCGGATCGCGGCGCGGGTAGCATCAACAAAGCGGTCGGTAAAGATCACCTTGTAGGGACGGTTGAAATAATTGGTAATCGTCGGTTCGACGCGTGCGGTTACACCGAGCGCATTGTGCATCTTGGCCAGGATGACATACGCTTCACACAACGGTTCCTGGCGTGCCGACCATGGATGGGTATCGAGGACACGATTCAACAGTGGCGTCAACAGTGGCCCACAAGCCAGCCGACTAAAGGCCGTGCCCAACCACTTGCTATAGGGCGCATAACGCCGTTCCAGCAGAAAAGCCAGATGCATAAGCTCGCGCACCAGCCGTGCCGCCACGATATGCGAGCCAAGTTCGTCGCCCACATCGCCACAGCGCCCCATAAAAGCTTCCTCTTGCGCAATCCGCTTCCATTGACCCGCAACACGATAGAGCCAGACATCGTGCGGATAATAGGCGAATTGCTGGCGCAATGGAATGAGTTGTCCCAGGCCATCATGATAAACCTGGCCCGCCGTCACCTCTAGTAATTTTTGCTCACCCAATACCAACCAATCCAGCGCGTCGAGTGCGTGCGCTGGGTCAATCCCCAAATAGCGCTGAAAAAAGGCCGGAATCGTATAAAACTCGATCAGATGGATCATACGGGTCGCCACCTCGGTCGCCATGTGTTGGGTGCCGCCATCGGCCAAATCCGGTTCACTAAAATTGACGGGATAGCCGAGAAAGGTGTGGGGCAGGTGTTGGCGCAGACAGTGGTCAATTGCATCGCGATACTGATCATAGTCGGTTGGTGCGAGGAAAATCTGCAAGCGCGGTCCCCAGTTGTGATCAGTGGACAGAGCCGTGTCATAACCCAGCACATCCGAACCATAGCCCATGAGTGCAGCCGAATGATTCACGCCAGGAAAGTGCGCGTCCAACAGTGGCCGCACGACTTCAGCATAGAATCGCGCATTGAGTTGTAGACCAGGGATAAAGGAAGCGGTCATGGTTATGCCCTTACTCAGCAGCGAAGACATCATCGACAAGCGTTTGTAGATCAGTCAAAGTGGCCGAGGTAGCTGTTGTACCACGCGTGAAAATACCATGTTCAACATAGCGTTCACCAGTCAAATGCAACACAGTGATCGTTGCATCTTGAGGGTTGACGATCCAATATTCAGGAATACCCGCTTGGGCATACTCTCGCCGCTTGTCCACCAGATCGCGCCGGGGATCATCAGGGCTGACTACTTCAACGACAAAGTCGACACCGGTCCAAAAGGCTTCTTGATTGCGTGGGTCATGCTTATGGCGCAAAAACAGCAGATCTGGCTCACGAAATTTGCCTTCCCATAAGCGCAAACGGAAAGGTGCCAAAACGACAACCCCATTAGCTTGCTTAGCATAGGTGCGCAGTAGCATGTACAGATAGCCAACGATCAATTGGTGAATGCGACCCGGCACAGACAGCACCTCGATTCTACCGTGGGAGAACTCGACGAGACGATTGGTCGTCAGTTCTAAATAGTCAGTTTCAGTCCATGCACCCTGGGGTGGAAAAAGCAGCGCAACTTCCCAAGCTGGCTCAGTATAGGCATCGGGCATGGCCTCGCGCCAAGTGGATATTGTCATCGCCATCCTCCTTCCTAGTTGTAGTGGCTTTCGGCATGCTTTCATTCGCGTACAAGTATAACACAAACAAAAGAGTCCGTTAAGCGCCCCGAAAAACAGTATCGCGGACAACTGTACCCCTAGGAATTATTGAATTGCGGAGGACAATCGCATTGGTGAGATGGACCCCGTCGGCCACAACGCAATTCGCTTCGAGATAGACATGTGGGCCGATCACACAATTGTTGCCAATCACACTGCCCGCGTCGATACGTACAGGTGGGATAATCCGTATATCGGCACCGATGGCAATTGTTTGAATCTGGGCGCTTGCTGGTTCGGTGAATAGATAATGGCGATTCAATTCGAGCAAATCATCCACGTTGGTCAGTTGCCAGCGCACAGGGGTCAGCACGCCCGTTACAAAGCCACTATGATCAATGAGCAGTTGAATGGCATCCTGCAACTCATATTCGCCGCGGGGAGAAGGTTTAACCTGGGGCAGATAGTCGAGCAAACGGGCGGAAAAAACGTAAAGCGGCAAGCTCGACACATTGGATGGCGCGTCGGCAGGTTGGGGCTTTTCCACAATACGCCGGATAAAGCCGGTATCGTCGGCTTGCCATTCAACAATCCCAGTGCTGGCGGAATAGGCAATGTCAATCGCCATCAGGCTCAACGTGGCATTGGCCTGGCGCGTGCGATGGGCCTCAAGCAGCGCAGCAATATGTTCTGGCGGCACCAAGTTATCACAGGCCGACATGACGAAATCGCCACGTAGATGGGGCGCGATCAAACCCAACGCGTGGGCCATACCCCATCGTTCGTGCTGCACCACAAAAGTGAGCGTAACACCGAGCGGTGTGTGTTGCTCAAAATAGGGCACAATTTCAGGGTCATCAGGGCTGATGAGCAGGATAATTTCTTGAATGCCATTTTGCACCAACAGATCCAGCACGCGCGCCACTATGGGTTTGCCCGCCACCGGAGCCATCGCCTTGGTGCGCGCCGGGGTGACTGGTTGCAGACGCTTGCCCTTGCCGGCGGCGAGGATTACACCTTGCATAACAGGATTCCTAACAGTGTTACGCGTTCGCCGCGTATTAAGTTTGCTAATTCAATATCTGTGCGCCGTCTGCCGGTTGACAGAGGTGAACGCTGTACTTTGCGGCAATCTCTGGGTGGGCCTGCGGGTAGCGACAATGGACGGCATCCGCAATCGCCTCACTTGCCGCCGGATCGACCAGGGCCAGGCAACTGCCACGGAAACCAGCCCCGCTAAAGCGCACGCCATAGACACCCGGCGTATTGCGCAAAATTTCATAGAGCGTGATCAATTGAGGGCAGCCGCTTTCATAGTTCTTGATCGAGCTTTCGCCGGATAGCGTGATCAATTCGCCAAAGCGCGGTAGATCGCCATTGCGCCACGCTTGCTCGCCCTGGGCAACGCGTTCCATTTCGGTGAAGAAGTGGGTCGCGCGCTTGCGCGGCACCTCATCCAGCCGCGTCTGATAGGCAGCAAAGAGCGCAGGATCGACACGCCGCAGCCGCGGATCTGGATCATCGGCATGACCATTGAAGGCCAGCAGTTGACGCGCCGCGGCCTGACATTCGGCCACGCGATTGTTATAGCCTGTCCCGACAAGACCTTGTGCTACGCCCGAATAGACCGCCAGAATGGCATAGGCATCCGGATCAATGCTGGCCGGCGCACGCTCGATCTGTACCGATTCACAATCGATTACCGTCAGATGATTGCGCCGGCTAAAGAGAATCGACGTTTGATCGAGAATACCATTATTCAGGCCGATATATTCATGCTCGGTGCGTGTCACTAGGCGAATATTTTCGTCGGCGCTAATCGCCAAGCCATTGACCGATTGCAGCGCTAACAGGTAAGCAATCGTCACTGCGGCCGACGAACTCAGGCCGCCGATGGGCATATCACCGCCCAACACGCCAACTAGGCCGTGCGTCAACCCGTGTTCGCGTTGCAGTGCGACCACGGCACCGCGCAAATAATTGCCCCAATCGCCCTTCACATAAGCCGGCACAGCCGCCAGCGCAAAGTTGGTTGAGACGGCAAAGTCCAGGCTTTCGACATGGATCGAACCATCATCGGTGGGGGCAAAGGCAAAGAGAATCGACCGATCAACGGCCATGCCGGTCACACGCCCCAGTTGATGATCAATGTGCGCACCCAACGGAGAGATGCGTAACGGTACGCGCGCCACGCGAATCGCCGCCGGATCACCGTGATAGTGTCGGCGCAATTGGGCAGTCAGTTGGTCCACCCGTTCCGCTTGGGGACGGGCATGATGAAGAGAGCTAGTTGTCTGTTGCATATCCAGAAAGTGTACCACAAATTACGTAATCAATTGCTGTCAATTTGGTTAGCGAATCACCCCGCCCAGCCTCCCCAAGTTGGGCTAACCGTTACCCATAGTTTTTGTTAGAGGCTAGGGAAACGCGAGCTATGCTGACCGCCCTGGGCTAAAGCCACAGGGCTAAGAAACAACGCCCGCTCAAGCGGGCTCTGGTTGCCCATGCAGCCCCGTTCACGGCGCGTTGTGCGCTAGCCCCACGCCTTTAGGCTGGGGTGGAGGTGATTTCCCTTTCACTTTGTCCTTCCTCATACTTGTGCATAAAGGTTTAGATTTTGAGGAAGGTTAGGGTCGGGTCGCTTATTCCATGGGATACTTCATGCCCCATTGGGCGCGGATGGCATCCATAGTCTCCATCAATTGCAACGATTCGTCCAGCGGCATGACGTCGCTTTCCAGCTTACCCGCACGTACACAGTTGGCAACTTCAGCAGCCTCATAGTTATAGCCATTGGCCGCAAAGGGAATTTCCATCTCCTGTGCGCCTTTGCCTGGTTGGGTCAGGGTTAGCTTTTTGGGAATCCAGAAGGGTGGGTGGATGCGGATCATGCCGTCGGTGCCCATGATAATTGCTTCCTGGGGGGTGTTCGTGCGTACGGCGTTGTAAATCGTCGCCAGCTGACCACCAGGATAACCCAAGACAAAGGCCGACTGCTCGTCAACGCCCGTCTGGCCAATATCGGCCAAGGAAGCAATCCGGTCAGGCCGACCTAGAAACATAGACGCCAGCGAAAGCGGATAGATACCCACATCCAACAAGCCACCACCGCCCAAAGCCGGATCAAAGGCGCGGCTGGCTGGATTGAACCCAGCGCGGTAGCCAAAGTCAGCGTTGATCATGCGCACCTCGCCAATAGCGCCACTATCGACCAGGCGCTTGGCTTCGAGAACGGCAGGAATAAAGCGCGTCCACATGGCTTCCATGAGGAACAGCTTGTGTTTGCGCGCGGCGTCGATAATTGCCTTGGCCTCGCCGGCGTTGATCGTAAAGGGCTTTTCGCAGAGCACATGTTTGCCATGCGCCAGACAGAGCAACGTATTTTCTTTGTGCATGGGGTGGGGCGTGGCGACATAGATGGCATCGACCTCGGGATCGGACACCAGCGCTTCATAGCTGGCATGGCGATGGGGAATGTTGAACTGATCGGCAAATTGATCAGCCTTCTCTTGGGTGCGCGAGCCGACGGCGATCAATTCGTGATCGGCCAACGCTTGGACACCGATGCTAAATTTCTTGGCAATGCCACCTGCGCCGAGGATGCCCCAGCGAAATTTTGTGCTCATACTCAGTTCCTCGATTGGTTATGTCTTTGGTTGATAGGTTGATTGGGTCAGATTTAGCAGACCAGCTGCGGTGGGCACAAACCCACATTGCCGATAAAATTGCGCGAGATGCGGTTCAAAATCCACATGCAGCCATTCGACACCATGTGCTTTGGTGGCTGCGGCTGCAACCTGCACTAATTGCACGCCAATGCCGCGCCGTTGAAAATCTGGGTGGACGGTCGTATCCAGCAAAAAGGCATGAAGATGACCATCCCAGGCGACATTGACAAAGCCGATCAGCCGTGCGTCGGCATAGGCACAAACGTAGAGCAGACTGTGGGCCAGCGTAGCAGCAAAATCACTAGCTTCATGGTCAGGCCACGCGGCATCAAAAAGCGCGTTCAAGGCAGCGTTGGTCACGGGCAGGCTCACCGGATAGGCAATCGATTCCATTGCACATTCGCTTTGTCTTTGGCTGGGCGTCTTTTTCTGGGCTCGGTATGTCAGCAGCCTAATCATGCCATAGATCAAACCATCCATCAAACAGTGCCATGGCAGTATGTCGCGTATCCTGGATATGGTATAATCCCAGGACTTTATCCTGATAGCAACAGTAAAGGAGTGGGAAAGATGGGTCGATTGGCGGGAAAAGTGGCGTTGATTACGGGCAGCGGACGGGGCATTGGGCGTGGCATTGCGCTCTGTCTGGCTGCAGAAGGGGCCGATATTGTCATCAATGATTTGACCGCGCGCCCGGATGTTGAAGCCACGGCACAGGAGATCCGCGATATGGGTCGCCAGGCATTGGTCTGGCCGGCTGATATTTCGAATCGCGACGCGGTCGCCGCCATGATCGCGGGTGCGGTAGCACACTTTGGCAAGCTGGATATCGCGGTCGCCAACGCCGCGCTATCGGTGCGCGAGTCGGTGCTGGAAGC
>DAOTTR010000755.1:0-3085 GCA_034437715.1 Caldilineaceae bacterium | reverse complement strand
TTGTCACCCCTGCGCAGGCAGGGGTCCACCGCTCTAGCGTATGGATTCCTGCCTGCGCAGAGCCTGCCCTCATGTAGATGGGGGAATGACAATTCGCCTCTTAACTTAATGGCCGTGGGTCCCTGCCCCCCGTGGTGAACAACCGCAGCCACGCGCGGGAAGAGCCAGCCATGGGGAATCGTATCGACCATGAAGACGCTCGCTGGCAAGGTTGCTTTGCTCAGGCCGCCCCAACCAGCGAGCAAGATGGCGCGCTGGCCTGTTCTGGCCAATGCTTGTAAGGCGAGATCGGCGGTTTCCTCTGGTTTGCGACTACCCATACTGCCAAAGCCAATGTAGACGGGCAGTGGACCAGCCTCTAGAAAATTCACCAAATCTGGGGGTGGCGTCCAATCGGCGGCAGACTCTAAGAACCAATAGCCTGTGACGTAGGTCTGTGCGTCCCAATCGGCGGGCTTGGGAAGGATGGATGGGCTAAAGCCGTAGAGCACCGGGGTGTCGCGCAGGCGTGTGCTGTTATAGGGCCCGAAAAATGGCGTAGCGGGCAGATCAAGCACATCCTGGCGTACTCGCTGATCAGCCCCCCGAAAGCCTTGCCACATCATCTGCTGGGTTAGCTGGTGAGAGAGGCGATTCAACGCCCCGCCTAAGCGCGGTGGTGATTGGGGCAGCAGCGCGCCGGGAAAGGCGGTGGTCGGCGTAAAGGGCACCATATATGCTTGTAGCAAGGGAATGTCCAGCTTTTCTGCCAGGGCGAGCCCCACATAGAGCCCGCCGATCCCGGCCACCAGTAGCTCCATGCCTTGACAGGCCGCCAACCCGTCCTGTGCCCACTGCACGGCGGCGCGTTGGGCGGCCTTTGCCGTGTGCGCCCTAATCGCCAAGAAGTTGCCCTTTTCTAGAAGTGCCCGCATTTCCGGGCTTTCGATAATCTCCTGGACATTGCCCCTGACCGACCAAAATTCCAAGCCATGCGCCATGACGAGCGTGTCAAAGTTCTCATGCGTCACCAGCCGGACAACGTGACCGGCGGCTTGTAAGCCCTGGCCCAAAGCGATGTAGGGTTGCACATCCCCACGGCTGCCAAGGGCAATAATTGCGATACGCATTGTGATCCATTCCTTTCTCTCGATTCGTGGTGAGGTCTAGACAGAATTCAGTATGTTATGCTAACTTTACGCCAATTCAGAACCTCGGTGTAGTGTCTTGGCGCGCGCATTCGCATGACAGGGGTGATTGGTAAACGTGACGATTGTCATACAGACCTGTGCCGATCCGCAGTTTCGCCATGCTGTGGTTTATGCTAAGCTGAAACGCGGCCCAAATTGTTGCGACTATCAGTTCAGATCGTAAGCAGGTGTAGGCTGCGCGGCAATCATGCCATTGTGGAAGGAAAGCGCGATGCTGGAAAGAAAGCCGGATAGGCTGGATCCGTTACTGGTGCCAACGTTACGGTTGCTGATTACCTTGCCTATCACTATCGGTCTGCTGCCGCTGTTCCTCACCTACTTTTTCCCGACAACGATGGCGCGCTTTGTTTTGCCGCTGGATGTGACAAATCCCGCCATGGCACCCTTTGTCATCTTTGAACTGCTCGTCCTGTTTTCATTGATCACGCCAGGGCTGCCGGCGCGGCTTGGTCGCCATTTCTTGCCACTTACCCTCTTCTTCTGCACCATGGGCCCCGTAAGTGCGCTGTTGGTGCGTGCCCTCCAATACCGGATCGACGTGCCGGTGGGGACAACGCCAGAGGCGCTCTTTACCTTCTTTTTCCAAGGCATCTGGCCGACCGCCTTCTATGTAATTATCCCGTTCCTGGTCATCGCCTGGCAATATCCCTTTCGCTATGTCATGCTCTTTGCGATTGGCTTAGCCCTGCTCGAAGTGAGCGCGCCACTCTTCTTTCAGCGCACAGATATTACATGGGCCCTCCTGCAATTCTCGATTGAGCGCACCGCGGTCTTTACGGCGATTGGCTACTTGGTCTCGCAGCTTGTCGCCAGCCAGCGCCAACAACAGACTGCCCTGGCGCTGGCCAATCAGCAACTCACTCAATATGCGCTGACGCAGGAACAACTGGCAATCAGCCGCGAACGCAATCGCCTGGCGCGCGATCTGCACGATACCCTGGCCCATTATATGAGTGGTCTGGTCCTTGAATTGGAAGGCGCACGCCTGCTCTGGGACGCGGATCGGGTACAAGCGAAGACGACATTGGACAATGCCGTTACCACCGCACGCACAGGGTTAACCGAAACGCGGCGTGCGCTGCGCGCCTTGCGCTCCACCCCCTTAACCGATCTGGGCTTGACCGGCGCAATTCGTGATCTGGCCGAAAGTATGGCGGCCCGCAATCAGTGGCAATTGGATTTACAACTGTCACCCATGCCTGTAGTCTTATCACCCATCATTGATGAAGTGGTCTATCGGGTTGTGCAGGAAGGCTTGACCAACATCGAACGTCATGCCGCCGCCACCACGGTCACACTGACGCTAAGGCAAACCGATGACTGTCTACGCGTACGGATTGCGGATAATGGCGCGGGCTTTGTCCAAGCCGCGGTTGATCGTGCCGAGCGCTTTGGCTTGCTAGGGATGCAGGAACGCGCCGCTCTGGTTGGTGGCAAATTGACCGTCGAGAGTACGCTTGGTCACGGTACTGTGGTGATCTTTACGCGCAATGGGCAAAGTACGCCTTGGATGGTAGCGCAGCCTGTGTTGCCAGCACTGCATAATGGTGTGCATAATGGTGTGCATAATGGTAAGCTGGAGGTGAGTTGATGATCCGTGTGTTGATTTGTGATGATCAAGCGATTGCCCGCCATGGCTTACAGATGATTCTGAGTACCGCACCCGATTTGCAGATCGTGGGTCAGGCCGAAGATGGGCAGGCCGCGCTGGATCTGATTGCGCAAACCAATCCCGATCTGGTACTGATGGATTTAAAGATGCCCAAGCTGAATGGTGTGCAGGCCACCCGCCTCATCCGCCAACGCTTTCCGCACGTTCATGTTTTGGTGCTGACTACCTATGACGCCGATGAATGGGTTTTTGACGCGGTGCGCGCCGGTGCCAATGGCTATTT
>DAOTTR010000754.1:0-10306 GCA_034437715.1 Caldilineaceae bacterium | reverse complement strand
GTCTACCAGCGGTAAAACGGAAATATCCAACGGACAGAAGAGATAGGGAAAGTAGACCCAACCGGGCCGCGGATCATCATACAATTTTACTTGCACCCACTGCCGGTTGTCACCCTGTTCCAAAGGCGCAAAGGGCCGCGCCTGTGGATAGAGGGGCGTCTCATAGGGTAAATAGACACGTACAGGGAACTCCTCGCCCGGTCCTTCAAAAAGACGAAGATCAGCTTCCGTATTCACATAACAACGCGCCTGATCCACAATGATTTTGATCGGGGCAGAGGTGAGCTCCTGCTCATCGGCATAAACAACCTTTAACTTGACATCGATCATTTTTTCCTCTGGGAAGGAGCCGGCTATCGGCAGACATTGCTCACCTTTCGGACCAGCAAGTTCCGTCAGCGCGCCCAGGGGCGGATCGAGTTGTAGTTTGGTAAACGCGCCTTCAACCTGCCAGCGGACACAAAGGTTGCCAATTTGATTTTGTAATAGCCGCACCGGTGCCGTGATCACATTCTTCACCGCCAGCGTAAAGGTGATGATTTGCGGCGGCGGAATCGGGGTTGCATTGGGCGCAGCCACTTGCACTTCCCAGTTTTTTTGTGCCATCAACAAACAGTTGCGCAGCCGCACCTCAATGGTGCTGTCATTCTCAGCGTTCATCACGCGATAGAAGCCGCGCCCGGTGCGCCAGGTCAAGGGCTGCCGCAGGTTGCCATCCTGGTAAACCGAATAAAAACAGGCGTTGACCGGCGTCCAATAGAGAGTAAAGGGGGCACCGGCGATGGCCGCGCCATTCGGTTCGATTACGGTATAGGCAAAGTCCGGTTTCAAGAATAACGAAGAGAGCAAGATCACACCCACGATCACCAACAGCACCAGCACGGGTGCCCAACCGGGAATCAAGGCTCGCGTCGCCACCTGACCGGCGTAACTCTGGGGCACCCCCCCATTTTGCGGCGTAGCCAATACACTAATACTGTAGATCTGTTCGCGCCCAAAGAGTCGCCAACGGCGCGGATAGGCGGCAAAGGCAACGACGCCGATCTCGCCTGGGCGCACCAGCAGCGTGCTTTCGGGTGGGTCAAAGACCAGTTCTTTAGATCGATCACGCCAAGTCAACCGAAAGACGCGGCTGAGATTACCATGATTCTCCATATAAATCTCACCGGTTTGACCAGCGCGCAACTGTTCAGGACTTAGCCCGCCAACATAGTCATAGGCTGGCAATAATTCCAGTTGCACCGTTGTTGCCGCAATCTGCGCCCGAAGATTCACACTGATCAACCGAATGGTCAGATCATAAACCTGGGCCACACTTCGCTGCACTGTGGGCAGGGTAATGGCGACCAGTTGTTCGGCACTTTCACCCTCAAAAAGCTGCTTCTCTGGCGGGATGCTCAAGCGCCATTCATCCGGTGCCCCATCAATCACCAGCCAAAAGCGATCCACTTCTTTGCTCTGATTTTGAATGACCGTTTGGATCGAAATCCGCTCTCCAGCTTGGCCGACAAAGGTGCGTAGCGCCACTTGCAGCGGCGGTGCTTGCTGTGGCAAGCGAGTGAGCACCGAGTGTTCAGTAGGAACCATTTCGATGAGATAATCAGCTACCTGTAATGGTGTCCGTTCCGGCAAAAGTGCCGCATAATAAGGTGACAACGGCGCACCGCCTAGTAAAGCAACGTGATTGCGATAGGTGCCATTGCCGGTATCAGTCACCGTATAACGACCAGTAAGCCCTCCCTCTTGATCTTTTTGGGCAACAAAATAGAGTCGTTGTGCCCCTAATCGTGACAATTTAATACGATCACTATCCGAACGCCCAGCAGTGAACGGTTCGCCCAGCAGTGGAAATGATGGGGTAGGTTCATCATTTTTGAGATCTGTAATATCCAGTTGATAAGTAAAGCGCTTCTGCGCATCGCCGACGGGCGGCACTTGGGTAGCGCCGGTCAGTTGCGGCACCGCGGACACTTGCGGCGGGCGTAGTGGTATTGTCGTCGCCGGCGCAGTTTGCACCCCTGGCGGTGGGGGCGGCAGTGGCGCTATTCTCCTGCGCGGCGGCTTGCCTTGCTCCGTTTGTAATGCTTGGATAAACTGGGGCAGATCTAGATAGCGAGCAGTGGGGTCGCTCGCCAACGCTTTCTCCAAAGCCGGCCGAATATGCGTGGGCAGGTTGGGATAGCGGGTCGCAATCGTTTGTAAATGCATGGCAGCCACTGCGCCATTGTCCCACTGATCGTGCCAAAGGGTTAGATCACCCAGAAGCAGGGTACAGAGCAAGCGGCCCAATTTATGGATCTGCTCGGCGGCGTCAAAATGCAAGATCTGTTCCCAGTTATCGAGCAGCAAAGCGGCAAACCCCAGATCGACCACTACGGGCACAACGCCAGCCGTGCTCGACTCCTTCTGGAACATGTAGATCTTGTCCGGGTGAATCTCTGGCCGCACCCACGTACATGTTCTCCCCGCCTGGCCAACCCCATGCGCCAACGCAGCGATCAGGTGAATGAGCTTGTCCGGGTCCGGTGGCTGTGGCTCAGCCGCCAACCATTGGCGCAACGTGATATCGCCCACCCATTCCAGGACAATGAACCAATCCGTGCTGCCGCTGTCCAGCTTAAAGTCGCGCACATGGAGTACCGTTTCGCTCTTAAAGGTGCGCGCTTCTTGCACAGCCTTCAGCAAGCGGCGGTGGGTTGTCGGCGGTAAGCGCGTGATCAGTGATTTCACTTGCAGCAGGGCGACAGTTGGGTTGCCCTCGGCGCTGTCATCAGGCAACCGATCATAAGCCTGGTGGACTTTACCCAGAGCATCCTCGCGCAGTACCCGCAGATGAGCAAACCGGCCTGCAAAGCTATTCTCTATGTTATTATCCTGTGACGAGGAGGTCGCCATGAAAAATTATATCCACCACTGAGCTATTTGAATAGGGCAATTGATGCTGAGCAATGCCATAGATGATAAAAGCAGCCATTTACGCTGGTAATGCACTATCATCTATAAGCGATTGCGGTATATATACGGTACGCGATGACAAGCGTATGCTGGATGCTTGCCATCGCTCATTCCTCTGCTTTGCGATGGATGGTGCGCTGAAAGACAAACAAAAAGCTTGTTCGAATGTCCCAGGTACGCTGCTCGCCTGGCGTACCCAAACCGATATTCTGCACCACATCGCTTGGCAGGCCATCTACCTTGAGTTGATACACATTGCCGGCGTTGTACATGGGACAGTTGGCGCCATAGGAACGATCACCGACCCAATACGGGGCATTGTTGTCAAGTACCCGTTCACAAACGCCGGTTGTCCACAGCATCCGCACAGTTGGTGGTGGCTGGAGAATGCGTAGATTGTCTTCACCCACCACATCGATAAAGACATGGTGCAGGCCATTGGCTTCCGCTTCATTCAACCACCTGGCCTCGAGCAGCCGCCAGAATGGCGCGCCAATCGGGACAACCGCTGGCAACACCGCCACACCCAACTCAGTCAGCCGTGGATCCCAGCTTTCCGGTGTCATCGTATGGGTGATGGCAACGGATAGTACACCCGCGCCGCCAATGGCCGTGTCGGTGACCAAGCGTGTAACCGAGACCGTCAAGGTCGCGGTGGGGGTCGCCGTTGGCTTGATGTAAGCCGGCTCTGTAGTTAGCACCTGTGTTGGCGTCAGGGTAGCGGTCGCGGTGGGTGCTGTTGCAGTCGCGGTCGCAGTTGGTAGTGCTGTTGCGATCAAGGGCAGTGACCCTGCGTAGGGAGGAAACCAGGTTGACAGCACAGTCGCGTTCTGTAACACGGCCTGTTGTTGACGCCAGGAATAAAGCCCCAACAGCGCCAATGCGAACAGCAGCAAGCCTAGTAGCCAGAGAATAACCATCAGTGAAACGCGATCGGCGGTCCAGGTTGACAAGCGCTGCCGCCAACCGGTGCGTGTGGGCTGCCAAAAAAGGATGTACTGTTCAAGGCGCACCTCTTGATGTGCTAGCCAGACCATAGGCATTTGGGGTGCCAGATGTAGATTACCCAAACGCACCGGTACCTCGAGCCCCAAATCGGTGATTAACACATTGCGCCCATTGTCTTCAATGCGGATCGCAGAGGCCGAAACCATAGGGCGCAATGCGCCTTTTGTATCAAAATCAAAGGTGATGGCGCGCCTATGAATTTCATAGGTTTGCTCTGCCCCGCTTTGACTATCAATCACCAACAAACGCATAGCGCAACACCAACCGATTGTGCTTGAGCAGGCAGTCAAATAATGGTAAGTTCATAAGTCGTATGCACCGGCTTAAAGGCGACAAGGAGACGCTCAACCAGATCACGATCGATCTTTTGGCCGGCCGCCGCTTTAATTTCAACGCGAAAGGTTGTCCCCACTGTTGTCAGATCATCGATGCTGGGTACACAACCGGTATAGAGTTCAATGATTTTCGCCAATGCTGTACGCGATCCTTTGAGATTGAAGAGTTCATGGGCATGCAGCAGTAACAGCCGCCGTTGCCCTTCATTGAGCGTATCCGTGAAGGGCAACCCATACCAACTTTCCAGCCAAGGGAAGAACTCGAGTGGCGCGGTTCTGGGGTCCAAATAGAAATCAAAGTTTTCAATCACCCATTCAATCGGCAGCAAAACCGATTCAAATAAGGCCAAAAACCGGGCCAGCAATGTATCAGCCGACCCATCCGCCAGATCGGGCAAAGCATAGTGGGCTGGCAAAATAGGATAGGTCGGCTGATAGATGGCCGGTAAATAGGCCAATAAGGCTAAACTGTAGCGCGCCAACCCCGGCGGGATTTCCCCAACATAGGGATAAAAACTCCAGATGGGTTGAACGGTGGGCTGAACTGTCGGCAACGACGTACGACTGTCAAAGCGTTCCCGCGGTTGCGCCAGTGCCCCGGCCTTAAAGGTCAACGTATAGCTGCCAATTTGAAAACTGTCATCTGGCCTAAGGGGAAAGGGGACGCGCGGCGTCTGCTTCAGATTTTCACCAGCCAAGATTGTGCCATCGGCGCTGCCCAAATCCTGCAAGGTAAACACGGCATCTATATGATCCACCTGCGCATGACGGCTGTCAATCGCGGCGCGCTCATCCAGAAAAATGTCACAATTCGGGGCGCTGCCAATCAGTGTGGATGCATACGGTAATAGGTAGGTACGCGGCACCCCATCGGCACCATGAATCAGCAAATAGTAGTTGCTAAAAAGAGCCACCCGATCACCTCACTCAATCACAGTTACAGCATGATAGCCAGCAACCACCATTTGACCAGCCTCTAATTTGATTTCAGCACCCAACAGTTTGCGCTCTTGCGCACTGTACTGTTCAGCACGCTTGCCTGCCCCGATATCCTCGACCTGCTGCAATTCAAGCGCTTCAACAGTTTCGACGCCTGACAATTTTTCAATCGCCTGTTGAATAACTGCATGCGTAATGGTTGCTGCGAAGGGCCAACCTTGCCCATGCGGACCACCGGTAATGGGATGCAATAGTTCGTTCAGACGCGTTACGATCGCGCTTCTCACCTTGGGAGGGCTTGCTCCGGTTTTTTTACGCACACGCGCCACAACCCCCACCCGTAGATAGGTAAAATTTTCGCTGCGCGCTTGCACAGTGAGCATACGAATATGCTCCAGAAAATTATCAATTGCTTGCCGTACTGTTTCTGGCACGTGTAATTCAGCATTTGTCACATAGCGGTTGCCGTTTTCTGTGCCATTATCGGGCAACACCGGCAGGACATACAGCCGCATTGTCGCTTTTTGATTGGTCGTCAAGGGTAGACATTGCACACGGGCAATCTTGCCGGCGAATTGATCCAAGACACGCGCCACATAGTCATCCGGCGTGATCGCCAACTGCCGTGTCTGAATCAGGCGCTGCACCTCGAGTTGTGCCGCATCCACCGTTTGCCCGTCTATACCACCAACGGCAGGCAAGCGATTTTCCACGCGATCGACATAGGGAATCGAACTTTTGAGCACATTCAGCGCACGCCTGGCAACATTGCCTTCCACGCCGCCGCCATAGCGATATTGTTCAAAGCAGAGACGTGTACCACGCATTGGCGTTTTGCCATATTGTTTGATCTCCCCATTGGGTTGACGCACCGCAGGGCCAAAACGCACTTCACCACTCAAACTGTCCAGCGTAAAGTGTCGTGAATTTGCATTCGAAGCAGCGAAGTTGGGTGTATAAGACCATACATCTTCGTCGCCGTCGCCGTCGCCGTCGCCGTCGTTGTCATCGGCATTCACTTTGACGCGGACGACTTCATTTGGCGCTAAGGGCAACAACAGCGGCTTTGCATCCAATTGAAAACGCTGCCCCGGTGTGCCATCACTTTCGCCAAAGAACTCTTTCATCGCCACACGCGCATGAAGCGCGCGCACTGAAGCGCCAACTGCGGCCACCTGCACAATCTGGCGCAAGTAAGGCGTCTCGCCATAGGGTCGCATGCCTTGTTCTTTTTCCTGGGCCGAAGGGCGCTTGATCCGCACACGCACCCAATGGAGTTTTTCCGATACGCCAGCCAAAATCACTTTCCCCAGTTCTGGCAGCAACAAAACAACTTCACCACCAGAAACGTTTAAGGCGAGCGTTGTGTCGTCATCAACTTCACCAATCGCTGTTAGCGGCTTATTTTGCGCATCCACAACAGCCGTGCGGATTAATGTCTGCCAGGTATCCTCCGGCGTATAAGCTTCCCACACATACGGAGGATGGGCAGGATTG
This sequence comes from Caldilineaceae bacterium, assembly GCA_034437715.1. Classification (GTDB taxonomy): domain Bacteria; phylum Chloroflexota; class Anaerolineae; order Caldilineales; family Caldilineaceae; genus JAHBVH01. Next base: position 3,572 of record DAOTTR010000754.1, on the reverse strand, counting down.
ACACCAACCCCAGACTTGATTTCAAAATCAAGCTTTAAGGAGAGAATGTGATAATGCAGATCATGCTTGGCATTATCAAAGCCAAAATAGACAGATTCATCTACCTGCGGCTCTTTTGAAAACATCTCCATGCCCCCCAAACCATCGCGCAGGCGTAGAAACTCGTCTGGGCGCACAGCCCGTTGCACTTCTTTCCCATTTTCTTGCCGCCCAATCACAAGCGCCTTTAAGATAGGTGCATGGATCGGAAACTTCTCATGGGTGGTAAAGATAATCGGCAACTTTGTCTCCGTCTGGGTGGTCGCAACTTCCGTACCGCCATCAATCGTCAACCCTTGGTTGTCAGGATCACTCTTCTGCGTCAACAGTTTCGTTAGCCAGAAAGTCACGCGGGTCTGTGCGGCACTGGGCGAACGCCGTTGATAGCCCAGAAATTCCATAAATTTGATGTAATGCAATTCAGGCACCCGATTCAACCGATAGAGGAGCATCTCTACCATCCAGGCAAAGAGTTCGATCATGGTAATGCCCGGATCGCTCAGGTTGTGATCAGTCCACTCTGGGCAGTAGAGGGGAATGCGTTTGCGCACTTCGTCAACAATTTGTTGAAATTTCCGATCATCCAAAACAGGCGGCGTCAGTGACATGCAACATTTCCTATGGACTACTCTTGTGGAATTAAATAAAAAGGGTAAACTAGGGTACGCTGGTCATAGGTTGCTTTAATTTCATAATCGAGCGCAATGAGTAAGGCACCCTGTTGATGATTTTGATGATTTGGCTCTACCACCACCGAGACCAGATGAATGCGCGGCTCCCACATCTTCAAGGCTTCTTCGACATAGCGCTTGGCCAATGCCAGCGTTTCCGCATTCACTGGCGCAAAAACCAACTCGTGTAAGCGGCTGCCAAAGGTAGGGCGCATGACCCGCTCACCGGGCACCGTGGTTAAAATGATCCGAATCGCCTGCTGAATTTCATCAACTTCGGTTGTCAAGGAAAGGCCGCCATGCCGGCCGATCTGGAGTGGAAAGGCCCAACCACGTCCAACCATTGGATTGGTAGTCATACGCTATGGCACCGTCACTTTGGTCTGGCCGGGGTTGGTAATCGTAATCACCCCGGCCCATAGACACATACAGGTTGAAACATTGTTCAACGCCGGTTGATTACGAATCGTCACCGTGGGCGAACCAGGTGTCCACGGCGCGGTAATCGCCGGGATACAGGGTGCCGGGGTAAAAACACCTAATTTGGCCGCCGTGGCTGCCGCCACGACAGGGTTTGTCATCGTCATACACATGGTAAATGGCATAATGTTCTTCATCGGCACAAAGTCCATAATCGTAGCAGACGGTATGCCGCCGGTATCCACCAACCGCTCCGGCGTCACGATCAGGGTACTGGGCACGGTGCCAAAGCTGCACTGCAAGGTCGCGCCATTGTGAACAAGTTGTGACATCACTTTCTCCTTAACCCAGACTGATTTGGGGCGCTTGCACGGCCACCCTGGCTGATGCCTGTAGGGTAGCGCTACCCGTGGCCTTCATCTCTAGATTGCCACGCGCCTCCAATTGCATATTGCCGCCGGCCTTGATCTGCAGATTGCCTGTGGCTTCCACTTGCACATCGGTATCAGCTTTCACAATAACTTTGCCGCCCGTGGCCTTGATCTGAATCTCTTTGCCATCATCATTCAGCGTGATCTCCAGTTTGCCCTTGCTGATAATGGAAATGCGACTCTTTGCATCATCCAGGGTGACCGTATGACCACTTTTGGTGGTAAGCAAGAGCTTGTTGTCAGCATTATCATACATGGTAATATGGTGGCCAGTGCGTGAATGCCAGGAGCGCACAAGTGGTTTCTCGCCAGATGACGCGGCGGCGCTGGTTGGCGACGGGGTATCCTTGCCGTTCCATAAGCCACCTAACACCATTGGTTGACCAAAGTCACCATGTACAAAGGCCACCAATACTTCATCATCTACCGCCGGCGTGGCAGAGAAACCGGCTTTAGTACCGGCACCAATGCTGACCACACGCGCCCAGTCACTCTCATCCTGATCCGACATCCAGGGATATTTCACTTTGACGCGCCCCCAGTGTTTGGGATCATCCGCGTTGGTCACAATCGCCGGCACCACACCCGGCCAGCGATCCAGGTGCGAACGGGCGACCAGTTGATCCGTCAATAGCCCGGTACGCGAGCCACGTGCGCTAAAATGGGTCTTAAACCCTTCATTGGTATAGAGATGGGTTGCGCTCGTGACCAAATAAGCGCCGCTCAGTCGTTGACCCAAGCCCTCTAACTTGATCGGCTTGCCCGCTTTGATGTCAGGGCGACGAAAGGCAGTACCCTCAGCCTCAATAAAGACGCCACTAATCTCATCCAAACGAGCAGCGGCCAAAATATCCGCCTCAGCCTGGCTGACCACCGGCTGGTCCACAATCACCATTTTGCTGCCAGCACCCAAACTTTTGGTCAGTTCGCCGCCGTTTGCGCCATTCGGCAACTTCGGATAGAGACGCCCCTTGTCGGCGCGGCCAACAATTGGCGCTTTTTTCTGCACATCCCAGCCATGCACTTGGACTTCTTCCACTTGTTCGGCCAGCGTCATGCGGGGCTGAAAGGTCATGAGATCCACCCCCCAGGCCAGTTTCACCTGCGGTTCGGCCATCACTGGTTTACGAAAGACCAATTTGCCGTCATCCACAAAACATTCATACCCAATGCGCCAGGCGCGCTGCATGAGAAAGTTCAGATCCGATTGGTTGTGCTGGTATAGATGATCATAGACGGTCTTCGTCGGTTCAATATCGGTCTGTAGACCAGCGCTGCTAGCCAGTTGCGCGGCCAGATCGCTATCTTTCACATTCAGAAACGTTTTGCTTTTGATCGCACGGTACAGGCGGTGCGAGCTATCATAGCCACGCACAACCAACTCCGCCAACATGCCTTCGCCAAAGTCAGGTTCCAGCGCAGTCACCTCCCCTTTGATCAGGGTCACCCGATTGTCATCTTGATCAACGCCAGCAATCTCCACTTTGGTAGCCAGATCAAAGGGTCCTTCGTCCAGCAATTCCAGGACCGGATCTTGCAGCCGAATCGTAAACATGGCCGGGAGATAGGCATGTTGATCGACATTCACTTCCAAGACCTTGGCCTGGACGGCTGGCGGGAGTTCTTGTCCGCCAATCTTGATCGACAAATGGCTGACGACCGATGTCGGTTTGGGCATGGATAGTTTCACTTCCTTTCCAGAAGTTATTTAGGACAGTAGAAAGAATAAAGTATCCAGTAGGGGCGGCTTGCAGCCGCCCGTTCGCAGCGAGCCAAACGCGGGGCGGCTGCACGGCCACCCCTACGCATGATTTTGTTGGGCAAGCGCTGGATACTTATTGCTTTGAAAGCGCCTTAAAATCCTCAGTAACGATTCACCCCTCCCCAGATTGGCTTACCTTTACCCACAAGTCGAAAAAGTGGAGTAAAAGTAAGGAACGAGGGGCTGAATGAAGGGGAGCAAGTCATGAAAATTGTCGACAATGCCCGTCCGCTCCCAAATGCAACTGCG
>DAOTTR010000753.1:0-7425 GCA_034437715.1 Caldilineaceae bacterium | reverse complement strand
CATGATCTAGATTTTGGGGCCATCCTTGCGTCTACCAAAGCGTCCACACCTAGCGTAATTCAGTTACGAATTCAAAATATTATGCCGGAATCGCTAGCAGAAACCGTAGTTGCCGTCATCCACCAATTTGAGGAGCAATTGGCGCAAGGTGCACTGATTACGGTGGATCACAGGAAACAACGCGCGCGCATTCTGCCATTACCGTGATCTATTTCTGCCGCTATTAGAGGAGTAATACCAGTATGTCAACCTGCATCGGCACTGTCAAGGGGCCCGGCGAAACGCCCCATGAATTCACCTTTATCGCCCCGGATCTGGAGCGACGGCTCAAGCATGGTGAATTTGTCTATTACCTGACCCAAGTCGATGACGAAGAGCGACAAATTATTGGGCGCGTCACGGCGCGCGAGTCGGTCAAGCTCTTTCCCGATAGCTTCATGGCCGATCCTACCGTGCCGCCCAGCCAGATCGCCGCGCTGTTGGGCTATGACAGTGACGCCAACGAACTTTTTGAAATTACGGTGGCGGTGCTGGGCTATCACAGTCCAGCCATGGGTGATTTTATCAACCCGCGGGTGCCACCAGCCGGCGGCTCGCCCGTTTATATTGCCGATGACGAGTTGCTTACACGTGTGCTCAGCAAGCGCCGGCAGGGGGAACGGGGCAGCGCCCATATGGGCAGCTTGCTCAGTCGTGCCCCAGGGGCCGTACCCGTAGCGCTAGATGTCAAAGGCTTTACCAGCACCCACCTAGCGATCATTGCCAGCACGGGCAGTGGCAAGAGCTATCTGGCCGGTGTGCTGTTAGAAGAGTTGATGATGCCCTATAACCGCGCCGCGGTATTGATCATCGATCCGCATGGCGAGTATGGCACGCTACAAGAGATGCAGAATCACGCGACCTTTCGCGAGGGTAACTACAAACCGCGTGTCCGCATCTTTCGCCCCGATGATATCCGCGTTCGTATCGACAGCCTGACGATTGCCGATCTGCGCTATCTGCTGCCCAATCTGTCCGAGAAGATGCAATATCAACTCAGCCGCGCCTATGGCTATGCCCAGCGCAGTTACAAAGGCAACACCTATACGCTGGAACAACTGCTCTATGCCGTGCGCCAAACCGCCGAAGGTAAGAAAAATGATGGCGAAGAGGAAGGCTTTGGGGCTGAAGATGATCCTACTACCGGCGCGCTGATCTGGCGGCTGCATGCCGTGCTGCACAATAGCCGCATCTTTAACGACTTTGAAAATCTGGAACTCCAAGAGCTGTTTGCGCCCGGCCAATGTACTGTGCTGCAACTCAACGAAGTCGATCAGCGCGAACAACAGGTGATTGCGGCGACCATGTTGCGCCGCGTCTATCAGGCGCGGCTCGACACGACCAAGGGCAAAACCGATCGCGGCGACAAAGGGTACATTCCTTTCCCCGTCTTCTGCCTGATCGAAGAGGCGCACAACTATGCGCCCGCCGCCGCCGATGCCGTCAGCACCGATGTGCTCAAGACAATTCTCAGCGAAGGACGCAAGTTTGGCGTGAGCGTGGGCCTTATCTCCCAGCGCCCGGGTAAGCTCGATGCTGATGTACTCAGCCAGTGTATGACGCAGTGCATCATGCGCATCACCAACCCAATTGACCAGGATCGCATTGCATCCTCGGTGGAAAGCGTGGGGCGCGATCTGCTCAAAGAACTCTCCAGCTTGAGCAAAGGCCAGGTGATCATCAGCGGGGCCAGTGTCAACACACCGGTGATGTTGAGCGTACGGTCGCGCATCACCAAGCATGGCGGCCAGGACATCGATGCCCCTGCCGAATGGCTGCAATGGTTTGAACAAGGCACAGCCAACGGTGCCGTACGCGATGGCGCAATCATCGCGCCGCCCACCATTCAGCGCGAGGACGATGGCGACATTCTGTGGGCGTAGTCGTGCAGGTTGTCACCGATCCTTTTTTTGTCGATCAGCGCTATTTTCCTACACTCTATTGCCTAGGCGACAGACGCATCAGGCATTACCATACTATCGGGGAGGCGGACGGTGAAGGTGGAGCCGTGGCCGAGGCGGCTGTGGACGCTGATCTCGCCGCCGTGGAGCTCAACGATGCGTTTGCAAATCGCCAAGCCCAAGCCGGTGCTGTGTTCGGCGGCGGTGGGGCGGGTGCTGGTGCGGTGAAAGCTTTTGAACAATTTATCGATTTCCTCGGGTGCAATGCCCTGGCCTTCGTCGGCGACCGCTAGGAGTAGATCATGTTCATGGCGCCAGACGCGCAAACGCACGGTGGTGTTGGCATGGGAATATTTGAAGGCATTGCTGAGCAGGTTGTTGAGCACTTGTTCAATGCGGCGCGGGTCAACCAGCGCTTTGGGGAGTTGCGCCTCGACATCGGTAAGGAGGCGGATCGCTTTACGGGCCGCCACAAAGCCGTTAAGATGACTGGCGCGTGCGACCAGCGCTTGTATATCCACGGCCTGGCGTTCAATCACCAGATGGCCAGCTTCGATGGCGGCAATGTCCAGCAAATCGTTGATCAGGTAGATGGCATTGCGCGCGGTCTCTTCAATCAGGCCAATAAACTCGGCATGTTCGGGCTGATCGGGTGGCAGGTCGCGCAGAAATTCGGCACTCATTTGGATGCTGCCGATGGGGCCGCGCAGGTCGTGCGCCACCATGCCCATGAAGGCATCCTTTTGGGCGTCGAGGCGTAGCAGGGCGGCATTGGCCGTATTGAGTTCGGCGGTGCGCTCCTGCACGCGCGTTTCCAAAAATTGATTTGCCTCTTGGAGTTGGATCACCAAGCGCCGATTTTCGACAATCATCGTATATTTGGTAAAGGCCTCGCGCACAATCGTATCGAGTTCTGCTGGGTCCCAGGGTTTGGTAATATAGCGAAAGACATTGCCTTCATTGATCGCGGCAATCACCGATTGGATATCGGCGTAGCCGGTGAGGAGCAGGCGAATGGCATCGGGAAATTCATTTTTGGTTCGATCAAAAAACTCGACCCCACTCATGCCTGGCATGCGTTGGTCAGAAATGATCACATGAATCGGCGTTTGGGTCATGATTTCATACCCCTCGTTGGCACTGTTGGCAATGTGAATGTTGTATTGATGGCGAAACTGGCGGCGCAGGGCTTTGAGAATATCGGTTTCATCATCAATAATCAGCAGGCTGTACAGATTGGCGGTGGCCGCATTGGCGGTTTCGTGCGTCACGGTGGTTGGCGTTGTCATGGGTGGTGCTCCTTGGGTAACCGAATGCTAAAGGTGGTGCCCTGGCCTGGTTCGGAAGCAACCTCAATCGTGCCACCATGCCCGGCGGTGATAATTTTGTAGGCAATGGCAAGCCCAAGCCCGGTGCCAACCCCCACCGGCTTGGTCGTAAAGAAAGGGTTGAAAATCTGCTGCATGGTAGCCGCCGCCATGCCGCACCCTGTATCACGAAAAGTTAAGAGAATCGCATCTTCTGTATCGCGCCCCGTGATGGTGATTGTGCCTTTGTCTTCAATCGCATAGGCGGCATTGAGAATGAGGTTGAGAAAGACTTGGTTGAGCTCGGCGGGCCGACACTTGAGGGGGGGCAAGTCGGGCAGGTCGAGTTCCACCGTCACCCGATTTTTGATCGCGGCATGGGCAATCAGCAGGGAACTTTCAATGCCTTCGCGCAAATCGGCCAACTTATATTCTGCCTCATCCAAGCGTGAAAAGTTGCGCAACCCATCCACAATCTTGCGTACGCGGCCTAACCCACCCAACGACGTATCGACTAAATCATTGAGGTCTTGGCGTAAAAAATCAATATCGGCCTCCTTGTGGAGCGTTGCAATGGCCGTCTTTGTCTCGGGTGTTCCGGCCACTAACGCCAGTTGCTCCAAATCCGTGTAGGCCGTCATCATCTTCGTCACCATCTGTTTCAGGGCATGAACATTGCTGTTGACAAAGGCGACCGGGTTATTGATCTCATGCGCCACCCCAGCCACCATCTGCCCCAAAGCATTCATCTTCTCGGCGTGAACGAGCATGGCCTGCGTTTCGCGCAATTCGGTTAAGGTTACCTCAAGCGCTTGCTGCTTTTCGATCACCTGTTGCTTTGCCTCTTCACGCAGGGTGACATCGGTTTGAATGCCGACAAAGTGCGTCAACTGGCCCGTTGGCTCATCATAGATTGGCGACATAAAGAATTCATTCCAGAAGAAAGTCCCGTCTTTACGATAGTTGCGCAGCAGTACCTTACAATGGGTGCCTTCGCGCAGCGCGCGCCGAATCTCCGCCGTCGCAGGCTGGTTGCGGTCATCATCCTGTAAAAAACGACAATTCCGACCCAACACTTCGGTGCGCGTATAGCCTGTTATGGTAACAAAAGCTTCATTAATATAGATCAACGGCATGTCAGGCGCGCGCGCATCGGCAATCGTGATGCCGCAACTGCTGGCCGCCATCGCCTGATCATGCAGCGCCAAGGTCTGGTATACAAGATCGATTTGATCTATTTGTCCATCCATAAGGCTCATAAAGGATTCCGATGACGACGACCTGGTCGGCGGATGATTGACATCATAGTTGACATCACAAGGAGGGCAGTATCATAGATTAAAGCAAAACCTTGTTTACAAAATAGTAATCAAATTAATCACTTTCTTCAATACACAAATTGTGTAACTGCACTACAGCATTCGTAATAGGTGATACAAGAAAGTGGCGCTCTTGGTAACTATTTCGCTGGGACAGATCAAACAATGGAAGCGCCAACTTATTCCTCAGATATTTCCCAATCCCAAGCAAAGACCTCGGCTAAACGCGCATAGACCGCCGCTACATCGGTGATCACGACCACTTCGCGATTCAGCTTATGGCTGATCTCACTACCATTCAAGCTGCCCACTGCCGACCAACGCGTATCCCCCAAGCGCACCAGCACCACCTTGGCATGAATGCCGGCCAGCGTGGGATTGCCGACGCGCGCATCCAGATCCAGACCTTCTGCCGCCGCCAACTCACGGAGATACGCGACCGTAGCCTGATTGCTGCGCAGCGCTTCGGCGTCATCAAAAAAGCTATCGAGCAGGATGCGCACGCGTGTACCGCGCCGGGCCGCGGCCACCATGGCTTGCACCCGCGGGTTCGGATCGGCCACAGGATTGCTCACACTGTCGCCCCAATTTTTGTGCTCATAGAGTTGCGTGACCAGGATCTCGTCGCCGGCACCGGCCTGCGCCAACAGGGCATTGAGGCCGCTATCCAAGCGCATGGCATTTTCGGGCACGCTGACCACGGTAAACTGTGCCGTGGCATTGACCGTCACCGAGTCGCGAAAAGGCGCAGCGGTTACCCCATAGACCGGCCATTCCGGAAAGACAAAGTCGGCGGGTGGGCCACCGTACTTGGCATGGGCAGGGTCAAACGGTTGGAGATCGAGAAAACGATCGGGCACCCAGTCAATTGTAAAGAGGCGTTGCAATGCCTGCAAAACAGGAACAGCATCGGTGATCAGATAAAAACCGCGCCGGCCACCCACCGGAACGCTGCTCTCTACGGGCATGGCATCGTAATTAAAATTTTCTGTGCCGTTAAAGACCCGTTGACCGTCGATGATCCCATACTTGGCGTGTAAAAAGCGGTAGCGCGGCCGGTAGCCATTCGGTGCATCCGCCACCACCGCAAGATAGCGTACTTGCCCACCAGCCCCGGCGATTTCAGCCACGCCCCACTTTTGCAAGTCGCTGATGCCGCCGGGCGGACTGCCCTCAAGCAACAGGCGTACCTGTACGCCACGCCGCGCCGTGTCGGCGATGACTTGGGCCAGTTCGCGATGCTCCAGTGTATAAAGACTTAGATCCAGCGAAGTCGTGGTACTCGCCAACAACGCGGCCAGGGGCTGGTACAACCCTTCTGGCCCTATCGCAATTGTGACGTTCGCATTTGCCATGCCAGACTGGGGACGGTCCAGATCGGTGGGTGTCCAGCCGGTCCAACCGGGCATCCGTACCTGACGCCCCCACACTAGATCAGCTAGGTCGCCAGCCCAGTCGCTTGCCCGATCGCTGTCCAGCGGCCAGCCGGTAACCGGATCCCGCTTGCGCTGCCAAACTTGACCAGATACCGGCACATCGCCGCGCGCATAGATCTGCGCGGCGACACCCTGCCAGCCCGCCGCCGGTTGGGCGTTGTTGCCATAGATCAGGGTATCCATTAGTTCGCCCGCAGGGTTGCGCAAATAGAGATGGCCGCCGCTGTTGGTCAACGCCAACTTGCCGTCCAGGTTCAAGACGCTGGGATCGCTGTCGCTGGCCCATTCACAGCCGGGCACTTCGCCAAAGGAAAGACGAAAGGTCGCTGCCGTGGCTGTACACCACAGCCGCTCGCCAGGGGCCAAAGTAAGGGTGCTTGTAAGCGGAAATGTGGCCTGACGCGTCGTCGTCGCCAATTGCCAACCAGCCAACGGTTGCGTCCCCTCGCCAATATTCCAAAGCAGGATCGCTTCATCGCCCTCGCCACTGATCGCGCTGTCGATATGCGCGGCGGCGATGACAATCTGCCCCGGCAGCGGGCCGGCCACCCAGGGCAGAAAAAGCTGGTTGAGCACGGGCGTGGTGAAAGGCGTGGTACTTGAAAGCGTATGGGTGGCCAGCTGTTCCGGATGCAGTTGTCCCGCAGCAGTCGGCAAAGCAGTCGGCCAGCCAAACCGCAGCATGGCAAAAATGATAGCAAACCACCAATAGAAGGTAACACGACGGGGGATAGACATGATTTGCTCCAAATCGACTTACGCTAGTGTTGCTGATTGGCCATCAATTGGCTCATTATAGCCAATCGCCCACCGTGCGACCTCTGCGGATTGGCGGAATTATATGTCCATGCTGTGTGCTAGCGCACAGGGTGGCTGTCGCGCAAAACACAGCCACCCTTGGTTGCGAGGCCTACAATGGATACAGCATTTGTAGTAACTCAGATCTATCCATAGACAAACGGAGGCATCTTATGCAAACCGCAACCAAAATCCGCATGAACATCTGGAGCGTCTGGATTCCCCGCATGGGGCCACAAGCCAAGTCGCGCCCATAAATCTACTCACTGTAGGTCACCTTTGGTACGTGACAATCTGCCCAAAACCATTGGGGAAGTGTGCCGGGGACGAGCGACGACCAGACGGGCTTGACGAACTATACCCCGCTCGTCCCCGGCACACGTTGCGCGCTTGTTCTAAAATTTACCCAAAAGTGAAATACACTCCTCGCCAAGTCTTGTGGCACAAACCGACTGGTTTGCATGGAACGAATCTGTCACGTTGCAAACGTGACCTACCACTACCCATACCAGCAATTGTAAATTCGAAATTATGAAGTCGGAGGAGGGTGTTCAAGCGCAAGCTGAGTAAACATAAAGAGCATCAGATGGGACCAGGAATCGAAGGTCTGATAGCGAGTAAGAGC
>DAOTTR010000752.1:0-5051 GCA_034437715.1 Caldilineaceae bacterium | reverse complement strand
TCTCTTCACTGCCACCTGAATCGGCGGCGGGTGCCACAGGCGCGCCAGGCACGGCGCAAGCCGCAAGCAGCAGGCTCAGGATCACCACCAGGGGCAAGATCATGCTTACCCGTTGGTGTAGCCTTGCAAGTCGAATCTTAGCAAACATTCATATACTCCTTTACGCTATAGGATTGGGATGTAAAGCAAATGAAGCCAACAAGTAGCCATGAACACTTCGCCGAGTAGGGCAAAACTGGGCATGGCGCTTGAAAACTACGCGCAATTTCAAAAATTTCTGCAATAGTTACAATATGCTATAGAGATTATGCCGATTTGTTATTTCGGCAACAAAACCAGGTGCAATTCTCCTTGCAGGTGCGGTTTGTAACCGCACCTACGAATGCACAAAATTAAATCGGCATAAGGTCTTATGTATTTGAGACGGGGGGACCACCGCCTGAGCAATCGCCAGTTTATGCTGGCCAGCCACGGTACTAGGAGGAACATAGTGAAAACGACAAGCGAAATTGTGGTTGTTCTGAAAATGCGAACCCATTCTTGCTAAAAAATAAGTGCCTTTACATTTTCAAACAGAGCAAGTTATCCTGAGCAGCGCCCTAAAGTACCATTTTTACACGCGTAAAAATGTATTTATGTGCTGCTGCGGAGTATAAAAATGGGGAGACTTGATAAGACTTTACTGGTTCCCACTTGTACGAGCAGAGCACTCGTAGTTGTGTAGATTATCTGTTTCCTATTGTAACGACAGTATAGATAGTTGTCAAATGGGTTTTTTGTGTTCCTATCGTGAGTTCAATTTGAAAATCGGCGTTTGATGCAGCCGTGACCAGCGTGCCGGGGACTGACCAGGAAAAGTTCTCAGTTCGGATCTGCGTTTGGTCAGTCCCCGGCACGCTATTAGGTCAGGTTTGCAACATGACAATCAGCCGCGTGTCGGTGGCAAACAATAGACAAATTTGGCGTCGTCGGCCAATTCGGCAAACCAAGCGGGCAGGGCCACATCGTTTGTGCGCTGAATCAACCAATATTCGCTGCGATGGCCAAAGGTCACCCGACAGCCAGCCCAGCCGGTTTCCAGCAAGTTGCGCTCGATCCACTCGACCGCGGTCACCATAGGCGCGTCGCGGAACGGGTGAAAGAGCGATAGAAAGGCGGTTTGCGCCGTGTGTCGCCGCTGAATCAGTGTCGCTAATTGATCGCCAGGGGGGTTGCCAGGAACGCGTCCCGTAATCACTTCCATCCCAATCATCCCCGCCACAAAGAGCTGCAAACCCACTTCGTTTATCTGCCAGTTCACCGTAAAAGCTGTATCGGTAGTCACCGCTTGGGCCTGGGTAATATGGCTGTAGCCTTCGCCCGCCTCACGAAGTGTGTCATAGGCCACGGCAGGCAACGCGGTGGCGAGCGTCCCGGCGTTGTGGTAGATCCAATCCACACGATGAGAGTCGGGTGCTTCAACCAGCACCAGATCCAGGAAATAGTCGGGTCGCGCCAACAGCACACGGCGCATGGTCACGTTTTGGTAGGGGCCGACATCGGCATTTGTCCAGGTCACGCTGGCATCGGCGATCTGAAAGGGACCATCCGAGCGAAAAGCATGGGCCTGCCCTGTCGCCGCAGGCTGCGATTGCCCATCCAGCGTGATCGTGTTGTGCGAGACCGTTTGGCGATACCAGCTTTCAAAAAGATCCAATCCATAGCCCGGCGTTCCCAGGTCGGGCGACAGGCGCTGGCCGTGGGCATAGAGCATCAAGTTCAACTTGTCCGGATGACCATGCCCGCCGCCATGTGGGCCATACTTCAGCAATAAATAGCGCTGATCATCCCCATTATTGTTGCGTAGAATAGCATAGCCCGACGCCGCGAGATGGGCGCTGGCGACAGCAGACAACGCGGTGGTAGGCAATTCGGCTCGCCCAAAAAGTAGTGCGTCCAGGCTATCGCGCGGGCTCTGTTGATAGGCGCGCTGCAACACTTGATCAAAATAGGGTTCATCATACCAAGCCGTGGCGATCTCATAAAACGCCGGTGCTTGCGGCACGCCATGACAACAGTCCGCCAGTAAGCTAATGAAATACCAGCAGTCATTGGGCGCGGGCAAGGACCAATCGGGATAGGCCGACTGGATGGGCGCCAGCAACATGGCGCGCAATTCGGGCCGTTGGCGCAAGTCGTGACCAGGGACGTGGCGCATTGCCTTAGCCAGGGTCAGCAGCGCATAGACCGTATAGAAATGATAGCTGAGTGAGCCTTCAAACCAAAAGCCGTCGGCCAGCACCCCCTGGCGCAATTGGGTATCAAAGCCAAAATCGCCCGCAATTGCAAACTCGATCAGATCGGCGCGCGCCAGCACAACGCCAATCGTGCCAATCGCCGCGTTGTGCCAACACGCAAAATTGTGAATACCCTGGAAATGATGGGAGACCAGATGCGCCGCCACCGGCGCGAACAACCCTTCGGCAATCTGAGCACGCGCCAGCTCCGCTAGTTGATCACGCACCAGGTCAAAGGCCCACGCCAACGGCAACACCCAAACCGACTCGTCGAGCGTCGTATAGGTCGCCACACCCGGATTCGCCACCGTACGCGGCACGCCTTGATACGCGGCATAGTGCTCGGCATAACCAGTCAACGTGTCGATGACCGCGGCCAAGTGGGCAGGATTGCCCTCCAAGCGCCAGAGCAGCGCCAGCCGGATCGCGCCCTCGGCCAGACGGTTATTCACAAACCAGCGCCAAGCCGCGTCAAAGCGCGCACCCGGCCAAAGTTTGTTGTCAAGCGGACAGCGATGGGTGTGCGGTGTGGTGGGAGCAAAGTATAGTTGTATGCCATGTTCGGGACAAAAATAATCGTGATAGTAGCCGCCCGGCTCATCTGGCACCGCAAGGGGCTGCGCCATCAACGCGGCAACCTCGGCGCGTAAGCGTTGACGGGCGACAGCAAAGGTGGGCAGATCCGCGCGCTGTTGCAGCGCTTGCCAGTCGGCATCAGAAAACAGTTTCACGCGATTCCTCGTCTTTCATTTTGGTAGCGGTAACTACTACGCCAGCGTTAAATTTCATCACCTGCTGCGCTGAATGAATTCAACACCAATTTAACGTTGGCTGAATCGTTACTGGCAGCGTTGAGTATGCGCCCGTCACTCAACTCGTACACATCGGTGGCAAATTCGTCGCTGGCCGGGTCGTGGCTGGCCATGAGTACGGTGAAGCCTTCGTCGGCCACCAAGCGTTGAAAGAGGCGCAACACCTGGTGACCGGTTTCGCTATCCAGGTTACTGGTCGGTTCGTCGGCAATAATAATTTCGGGACCACGCGCCAGCGCCCGTGCAATCGACAGGCGCTGCTGCTGGCCGCCCGACATTTCAAAGGGGCGGTGATCGGCCCAACGGCGCAAACCAACCAAGGTCAAACAATGCAAGGCGCGGGCGCGTCGCTCCGCCTCATCCAGTTGCGCCACGCGCAGCAACATCTCCACATTTTCAATCGCCGAAAAGGTGGGCATCAGCGAGAAGGATTGAAAAACAAAACCAATCCGCTCCTGGCGCAGTTGCGTACGCTGCGCATCGGTAAGCTGACTCAAGTCTTGGCCAAAGAGCGTGACGCGGCCAGCCGACGGCTGATCGAGACCACCAATCAAGTTGAGCAACGTGGTCTTGCCCGATCCAGAACGTCCCTTGAAAACCGCCAACCGGCGGCGCGCAATGGTCAGGTTTACATCGCGCAGCGCATGGACCGCTTCACTGCCCACCTGATAGACGCGACGCAGATTTTCTACGACGAGCAAGGGTGTGCCGTCATCTGGCAACACACTTGGCATGGTGGGCAACGCAACCGATGCGATTCCTTCTTCAGCCACAGGGAGTGAGACAGTCGGCGGGCGACGCGCCAATAATCGTCGCCACCACGCGGCTTGCTGCACAGGCAGGGGATCTTGGGCCTCGGCGGCTTCGTTCATGGATAACTCGGGTGTGGCGGGAGAGGCAACCGCCTCATCGCCGGTGGCGCGCAGCAAGATGCCGTCTTCGACCAATTCCACAACGGCGCGGCTTTTGATACCCCGTTGTAGAAGATAGTCGCGCGGCAGTTGCACGCGCCCCGCCAGATCCAACACGGCGCGCTCTTGAAATTGTTCTGTGTGTGTAGCGGCAACAGAGTCGCTCGTTTGCGTCTGCGGATCATCTATGCTGGCTGCTGTCATGGCCCGCTGGCGGATCGTTTCGGTGCTGGTTTTGCCATCGCGAATGCTTACCACGCGATCGACCACACGCGCAATCGCCGGATCGTGGCTGACGATCACGGTGGTCAAGCCGTACTGGACACTCAGGCGGCGCAACACTTGCCAGATCAATTGTGCCGTTGCTGAATCAACTTCGCCGGTTGGTTCATCGGCCAGGAGCAAGCCAGGGCGATTGGCGAGCGCCACGGCAATTGCCACCCGCTGTTGCTGGCCGCCCGAGAGTTGCCCCAGGTGATGCTGCCGCCGATCGGCCAGATCAACGGCTTCTAATAATTCTTGTGCGTGCTGGCGGGTTGCAGTCGCGGCGACACCGGCCGCCAACATGGGCAGCTCGACATTTTCCTGGGCCGTCAAATAGGGCAACAAATTGCGCGCCGACTGTTGCCAGACAAAGCCAACCTGGGTCAGCCGGTAGCGTGCCAGCGCCGGATCCGGTAATTTGAGCAAGTCATGCTCACCCACCAGAAGCCGCCCAGCCGAAGGGCGATCCAACCCGCCCAGCATGTTGAGCAGGGAAGATTTACCGCTGCCACTCGCGCCGACAATCGCCAGAAACTCGCCGCGCTGGACCTCTAGATCCAATCCTTGCAGCGCAACAACTTCTAGCTCGTCTACCTTATAGATTTTGACCAAATTTTCGCACAGAATAAAAGGCGTAGTTGCTTGCTCGGTCATAGGTTCACCGTCATCCCAAGTCACATATCACTCGCGCTGGCCCATGCGCAGAATCTGGAAAATATCGCGGCGGGTAGCGCGATAGAGAATCACCGCTTGCGATAGCACCAACACGCCCAAAAAGGTGAGCGTCA
>DAOTTR010000751.1:0-19204 GCA_034437715.1 Caldilineaceae bacterium | reverse complement strand
CTTAGGCCGCTCTGTACTAGTAGATCCCGGCGTAAATAAGGTACCCTATTTTTACCATGATGTACACGAGTAACGTGCCTGATTAACTGCCGTGGTATCTACGCCCAACTGTACTAGTGTTTTGTCAAGGATGAAATAAGGAACAAAACTGTAGTAAAGACTTTAGGACAGTAGAAAGAATCAAGTACGCAGTAGGGGCGGCTTGCCGCCGCCCGTTCGCAGCGAGCCAAACGCGGGGCGGCTGCGCGGCCGCCCCTACGCATGATTTTGTTTGGCAAGCGCTGGATACTTATTTCTTTGAAAGTGCTGTAGTCTTTCGCTGCTTCTGGTAAAAGATTAAAGTCTTTACTATGCTATATCACATTACGACGCGGCACCCTGCGTGTCAAAATACTTGGCGAGCTGGGTCTGCGTGGCTTCGTCCAACAGATCTACACAGTAATCCCACACTTGCTTGGGCAAATATTTGCCTTGGCCGGCCAAGCGTCGTTGATTGAGCGCCACTTGTAGATTCGCTTCGGCATTGTCCATGCGTTTTTGGATCGCCCAACCTAACCCGGCCAGAAAGAGTGTTTGCCAGTCGTAGCGCCGCGATTCTTGAATCACGCGCAGTACACTGCCCAACCCCGTGCGTTCTTTGTCGCCCAAGTAGTAGTGGGTGAGGATCATCTCGCTAAAGCTCGGTTCTTTGCTTTTTGCGGGATCGATTTTGATCACCGCTTGCCATTGGCTTTCGGCCTCTGCTTGTTGGCCCATGCGATAGTAGGCGACGCCGCGCCAGAAGCCGGCGCGAATGGGATGCTGCGCGTCGCGTTCGATATAGGGCAAGGCTCGTTCGAATTGACCACCCTGGAGCAGGCGCATATAAAAAAGATGGGTGTTCTGTTTGTAGAGCGCGTTCTGCTTGCTTGCTGCGGCATAAAACATTTCGGCTTCATCCCAGGCTTGCTGCTTGATCGCCAGGTCGGCGCGCAAATCGGTGATATAGGCTTGATATTCGGTGATGCTTTCGTCGTCTAGCCCATCTTGCTCCACCTGTGCGTCCACCCAAGCGACGGCTTCTGCCAGGGTAGTCGCGGCTTTTTCCAATTGATTGTAGCGCAGATATTGGACGACCAATGCGCCCCAATCGGAAATGTCGGCATCCTCTGCTGTTGCTTGCGCGCGCAGTTTGGCAAATGCCTCCTCCAACTGTTCACCAATCAGCAGCACCAAAATTTGTTGGTGCGCGATCGCGGCTTGTCCATCTTCATCTGCCAACGCTTTGGCCTGTTCGAGGATCGCCAGTGCCTCATCATAGCGCTCACGCAGCGTCAGGTAGGATTGGAATTGCAGTGACGCGTGGAGAAAGATCTGTTGCAGACGCTCATCATTGGCTTTGCGCTGGGCTTCGGGAAGCTTGCCCAGACGCTGCACAATTTTCTCATAGAGCGGGATGGCCTCATCATTCTGATTGCCGGCCAGTTGTTGGGCTTGGCGCAATAGATCTTCCCAACTACCTTTAATAATCAGCGGCTCTTTTTGGGGTGCAGCGGTTTCTCGGGGTGGGGCAGCCAAAGTATTGGTCATCGTGGTCGTTCATCCTTTTGTATCGCGAATCACCCAATCACCCGTCAACAAGCGCATGTCGATGATTGGGTGATGAATAAGTTTTAATGCGGTTGCTAAACCATTAATCCTTCGACAACGGTCTCTAGCATCGATTTACGCTAAGTCAATCTCGCGCTTGACGGTATGCAGAAGCGTATCTGCACGCAGTTCGGGCAAGCTATGGCAGGTGCCGCCCAGCGCATCGGCTAGCTTCTGTGCCAACCCCCGATCAAAGGCCGCGTGTTCCATGTTGACAACAATCGAGCGCAGATTGGCCTGTTCAAAGAGGCTGGCAATCCGGTTCGCCTCTTCCTGGGCGGGCATGCCTGTCATACTGACATTGCCCGCGCCATCGGTCAACAAGATCATCAACGGGCGCAGCTCACTATCGCGGCGACGCGCATTCTCGATCACTTGCCAGGCCATGTGCAGCCCGCCACTCAACGGCGTCTTGCCACCGACCGGCAGATCCTTGAGCACGCGCTGCGCCAGATCGACGCTGCTGGTGGGTGGCAGGACCAAACGGGCCTTGTCACGCTGAAAGACCACCAACCCCACCTGATCGCGCCGTTGGTAGGCATCAACCAACAGGCTAAAAATCGCACCTTTGGTGGCTTCCATGCGTTCGCTGGCCGCCATGGACCAACTGGCATCCACCACAAAAAGAATGAGATTTCCTGTGCGGCGGACACGAACCTTGCGTTGCAGATCACTCTTGCGCAGTTGGAGCGCAAGACCATTTTTCGCTTCGGCCAACCGGCGCTGTTGATAGGGTGCTGCGGCGCGCAGGGTAGCGTCGAAGGCAATATCTTCGGGGTGCGAACCCGCTGGCCGCGCCTTGATATAGCGACCGCGCTTGCGATCCGTGCGTGTATACGAACGTTTGCCAGCGCGTTCACGCGTCATCTTGTCGAGCGGCGTATCAATCCGCTTGGTTTCAAATTGATCCCCGATTTGCACGGGCTTGCGAGCACCTTTGGCGTCTCCGGGCGATGAGCTCTGCTGGGGCGAGGCGTCGGGCTGCGCAACTGCGCCTTCGCCGCCCTCCCCAGCGTCCATCATATCTGACTCATCGCCCTCTATGCTTTTTTTTCATCGGCTCCGGCGGACGCCATCTGCATACCTTCATTCTCATTCTCACCATCGGGCTGCTGATCGGCTTCGGCGCGAGCTTGGCGCACGTTGTTCTGCAACTGATCCATGTTCATCACGGCATCTTGGAACGGTTGCTTTTTCATGCGGTGGGGCAATGCCAGTTCGGCGGCCAACAAAATATCTTTGTCATTAATTTGCAGGCGACCTTCATAGGCAGCTTGCGCGCGCGCCGTGCGCAGAATCACAATGTCGCCGCGGTGACCATCCACTTTGAAGCTGGCGGTGAGTGCGGCGATGGTATAGAGATCTTTGTCGGTATATTTGACCAGCGAATAGCGTGCCCGCGCTTCCAGAATGCGCTGGCTCAGCTCCTCTTCGGCGCTTTCAAAAGCAGCCATAAAGCCTTCTGAATCTTGTTCAAAGAAGATGCGGCGGCGCAAAATTTCCACACGCAGCTTGGCATCGGCCAGACCAACCACGTCCACGGAATGGGCAAAGCGATCCAACAATTGGGGGCGTAGATCGCCTTCTTCGGGGTTCATGGAGCCGACCAACACGAATTGTGCCGGGTGTTGAAAACTAATGCCTTCACGCTCAACGACGTTGATGCCCATGGCCGCGCTGTCCAGCAGCAGATCGACCACATGGTCATCCAGCAAGTTGACTTCATCGACATAGAGCACGCCACGGTTGGCGGCGGCGAGAATGCCTGGTTCAAAATGGCGCTCACCTTTTTGGATCGCCTTTTCAATATCTAGCGTACCCACGACGCGGTCTTCGGTGGCGCTGACGGGCAACTCGACAAAGGGTGTTGCCCGCAGCTCGGATTCCAAAAAGCCATCGCGCTCAAAGCGTTCGCGGCAATCATCGCTGTAGAGATCGGGCCGGGCTGGATCACAGTTAAATGGGCTGTGGGCGACAACTTCAATGCTTGGGAAGAGCGCCGCTAAGGCGCGCGCTGCTGTGGATTTGGCAGTGCCGCGCTCACCACGGATCAACACACCACCGATCTGTGGGTTAATGGCGTTGAGAATGAGCGCACGTTTCATACGCTCCTGACCAACGATAGCAGTAAATGGGTACGTCGTTCGCATGACAAAATCCTTCAGATTGGGTTCACATAATCATCAGGGCGGAGTTATCCCCGCCCTGTCTTCATATTTTTACACTTTATTATAAACCAGATAACCAATTCCGAAAAAAGTAACAGGTATGCAGGTAACAGGTATGCAGGTAACAAGAATGACATCTGCTACTTGTTACTTGGCCGATTCACCGCCGTCAATGGTTAGCACAGTGCCTGTGATGAAATTGGCTTCGTGCGAACAGAGAAACGCCGCAGCATGGGCAATGTCTTCTGGATGGCCAATGCGATTCAGTGGAATTAAGGGAACCTGGGCTTCGAAAAAGTTCGGGGGCATGTTGGCAAAGGCTTCCGTGTGGATTAGGCCAGGGCGAATCACATTCGAGCGCACGCCGGTTGCGGCCACTTCCAGGGCCAACTTGCGACTGAAGCCTTCCAGACCTGCTTTGCTCGCGGCATAGGCGACATCGTCCACTTCGCCCGACATGGCGCTGATGCTGCTAATGTGCAGAATGGCCCCTTTGCTCGCGACCAAGTGGGGCAGGGCTTGTTGCACCAACTCGAAGGCGGCATCCAAGTTGATCGCCATCACCCGACGCCATACCTGTGTATCCATTTCTTCCATGGGCATACCGGCAGAGATCGCAGCGTTGTTCACTAGCACATCGAGCCGCCCTAAGGCGGCAATGGTGCGCTGCACAATCCCACTCGCCTCCGTCGCCACATCGCCTGGAATGGCGACTGCACGGTAACCAGCAGCGGTTAAGGCATGGGCTTTTTGTTCGATCACCTCTGGGCGGCGCCCACAGAGCGCAACCGCCGCGCCCTCGCTGGCCAACTGCTGGGCAATGGCGGCACCAATGCCTGTGCCACCGCCAGTAACCAGCGCCACTTTCCCCGCATAGCGTTGTTGGCTCATTGTTCGTTGTCCTTTGTCATTTGCTTCTTCGTCATTCGCCCCTTGTCATTCGCGGTTAGTCATTCGCCATTGGTTATTGATTAGAGATTATTCCGATTTATTCTTTGGGCGACAAAACAGGGTGTGGTGGTTCTTGTAGGTGCGGTTACAAACCGCACCTACGCATTCACAAAATTAAATCGGAATAAAGGTCTATTATTAAACTGACCCAATTACCGTCCGGGCTGGATCTGATAGTTGGGCGCTTCTTTGGTAATGGTAATGCTGTGCGGGTGACTTTCCTGGTAGCTGGCTGCACTCATGCGGACAAAATGGGCTTTGACCCATAGATCGTCTATATCGACTGCGCCCACATAGCCCATGCCACTGCGCAAGCCGCCCATCAACTGGAAGACATAATCTTTGAGATGACCTGTATAGGGCACCTGGCCTTCAATGCCTTCGGGCACCAGTTTGCCACCAATATCGGGGCTGGCGCTGCCATTGGGACCTTGGGCCGTTTGATAGCGGTCATTGGCGCGGCCGCGCATGGCCCCCAAACTGCCCATGCCCCGATATTCCTTGAAAGAGCGCCCATCGCGAATGACAACCTCGCCGGGTGATTCATGCAGACCGGCCAGCAGACTACCCAACATGACTGCAGAAGCCCCCGCCGCCAGTGCCTTGGTGATGTCGCCGCTGTAGCGGATGCCACCGTCGGCAATAATCGCCACACCAGCTTGTTGCGCGGCCAGCGCGCATTCGGCAATGGCTGTCAACTGGGGCATCCCTGCGCCACTGACAATGCGCGTGGTGCAGATCGAGCCTGCGCCAACGCCGACCTTGATCGCACTGGCACCTGCTTCGATCAAGGCACGCACCCCGGCTGGCGTGACTACATTGCCGGCAAGAATGGGGATATCCTTGTTGGCACGGCGGATGGCGCGAATCGTTTCGATCACCCCCTGGCTATGGCCGTGCGCCGTGTCGATGGCAACGGCGTCGATGCCGGCGTCGATCAATGTGTGGGCGCGCTGCAAACCACTTTCGCCTACCCCCACTGCTCCGGCCACCAACAGCCGTCCCCGCTCATCTTTGGCGGCGTGGGGATAATCTTGGCGCTTGAGAATGTCTTTGTAGGTGATCAAACCCTTTAAATGTTGCTGCTCATCGACCAGCGGTAATTTTTCAATGCGGTAGCGATGGAGAATTTCTTGCGCTTCGGCCAAGGTCGTGCCGATCTGCGCCGTGATCAGATTTTCGCCCGTCATATAGTCGCGCACCGGGCGACTATAGTCAGTGGCAAAGCGCACATCGCGGTTGGTCAAGATGCCCACCAGCCGTCCCGCTTCATCGGTAATGGGCACGCCGCTGATCTTGTAACGGCTCATCACCCCTTCGGCGGAAGCGAGCGTAGCATCGGGTGACAGCGTGATTGGGTCAACAATCATGCCGCTCTCGCTGCGCTTCACTTTGTCCACCTCTTCGGCCTGATCGGTAATACTCAGGTTGCGATGGATCACCCCTAGACCGCCTTGGCGCGCCAGGGCAATCGCCAATTCGCTCTCGGTCACCGTATCCATGGCGGCGCTGAGCACGGGAATGTTGAGTTGTAGCCGCTCGTGCAGGCGAATGCTAATATCGATTTCCGAAGGCAGCTTTTCGGTATAGCCTGGGACTAACAAAACGTCATCAAAGGTCAACGCTTCCTTGGCAAAGCGTTCGTAGACATGCGCTTCTAGCGATGTGCCGTTGGTGCCAAATTCCTTCTTTGTTGCTAACTGAAATGACATGAATTTCTCACCCCTCTCGCGCTTTGGCGAATTGACTCGCGTCTCTGGGATCGCCCCTGAGATTCGTACTGAGATTCGTACTGAGATTCGTACTGAGATTCGACGCATTGTACCACCGCTCTTACCTTCCACCAACATCTAGCAGGGCATAGTCATATCCCCCGCCAGAAAATGGGGGGAAAATTGCCTGCGCGGCATCCTGCTGACCACTGCAATTTCCTTTCGTAGACACTGTCAACCGGTTTGGGAAATAGAGGAGGAGTGGTACAATAGAGCGGATCAGAGAACAGAGAATCATCTCCAATCCAACCCGTTTCATGCCGCGCAGAATGCGGGACAAATTTTTCTGGGAAATAAGAGAAGGCGGACGTTATGGCTGTAACAGCGATTGTAGGCGCACAATGGGGTGATGAAGGCAAAGGGCGTATTATTGATTACTTGGCGCAAGAGGCAGATGTCGTCATTCGCTTTCAAGGGGGTGATAATGCAGGACATACGGTGATCAATGCGTATGGCAAACATGCACTACATTTGATTCCGAGCGGCATTTTTAATCCGAAAACGCAAAACATTATTGGCTCGGGTTGTGTCGTCAATCCCCAATCCCTGTTGGACGAGATGACGGCGCTTGCGGCGGCTGGGGTACAGTTGGATAATCTCTGGATTAGCAACCGCGCCCAAATGGTGATGCCTTATCACCGCACGTTGGATGTGCTGGAGGAAACTTCGCGCGGGTCGGATACGATCGGCACCACCAAGCGCGGCATTGGCCCCGCCTATGCCGATAAAGCAACCCGCTCCGGCTTGCGCCTGGGCGATCTGCTCCAGCCCCAGTGGCTCAAAAGTCGTCTGAATAGTGCGTTGCGCGTCGTCAATCGTAAGATCCAGTTATTGGGTGGCGAGCCGGTGGATGACAAAGCGCTCTATGCGCTTTGTCAAGAATTTCATGCCAAATTACAGGGTCGGATCGTGGATACCGTGCCGATGTTGCGCCGCGCCCTCGGCGAGGAACGGCGTATTTTGCTCGAAGGCCAACTGGGGGTGATGCGTGATCTGGATTGGGGCATCTATCCCTATGTGACCAGCAGCAACCCAACCGCCTCGTTTGCTGCCTCGGGTGCCGGTCTGCCGGCGCGCGCGCTCAGCCGAGTGATCGGCGTGGTCAAAGCCTATAGCACCTGTGTGGGCGATGGGCCTTTCCCCGTGGAATTGCACGACGCCGATGGCAAAAAATTGCGCGAGATCGGCGGCGAGTATGGTGCGACCACGGGCCGCCCGCGCCGCTGTGGTTGGTTTGATGGCGTGGCCATTGATTATGCGGCCTGGCTCAACGGCATGACGGGTTTGGCGATCACCAAGCTGGATGTGCTGGATCACTTCGCCACCTTGAAGATCTGCAATGGCTATCAACTGCCCAATGGCGAGATCGTGCGCGATTCAATGCCAGACACACCTGTGCTGAATCAAGTCACCCCCCTCTATGAGGAATGGGAAGGCTGGCAATGTTCGACGGAAGGCTGTCGGCGTTGGCAAGATTTGCCCGCCCAGGCGCAGGCGTATATCAAGCGTTTGAGCGAGTTGGCGAATGTACCGGTAGATTATGTTTCGGTCGGTCCAGAACGGGAACAAATGTTTGCCGTGTAGATCTGTTTCTTGCGTGATCTGTTCGCTTGACACGGATCTGGATCGATAGAGAAGTGGAGAAAGAGCCATGGCACTTTCCCTCGGCGATCGCATTGAAGCAGCGCGCCGCAATCGTTTCGTGGGACGCGCGTCGGAGCATGAACTTTTCCGCCAAGCGCTGACGGCAGAGGAGCTGCCCTTTTATGTTTTACACATCTTTGGCCCAGGTGGGATTGGGAAAACTAGCCTTTTGCACTCCTTTGCCCACTTGGCCAAAGAGCACAATGTAACGCTGGTCTATGTCGATAGCCGTGAGCTTGATGCGGCCCCTGATCAATTCTTGGGGGTAGTGCATGATTTGTTGCATGCTCCCGCCACGCAAACGGTTTTTCAATTCCTCGCCACCCAACACACGCGCTATATTATTTTACTCGACACGGCGGAACTGCTCGCACCGTTGGATGGTTGGCTGCGCAATCACTTTTTCCCGCAACTGCCCGCCAATGTGTTGACTGTGCTCGCCGGGCGCAATCCACCTGCGATTGAGTGGCGCGCGGATCCTGGCTGGCATTCGTTTGCACGCATTGTGCAACTGCGCAATCTGGCCTTTGAAGAAAGCCAATCCTACCTCTCCAAGCGCCAGGTGCCGAGCGAGCAACATCGGCGGATTCTCGACTTTACCCACGGTTATCCCTTGGCGCTTTCCTTGTTGGCCGACACCTTTGCCCAATCGACCAATCTGCATTTTCAGCCCGTAGAAACGCCCGATATTATCACCGCCTTAATCGAGCGTTTTATTGAGCATGTTCCCAGCCCCGTTCATCGCGCTGCGTTGGAAGCTGCTTCCCTTGTCCGTATAATGACCGAACCCCTGTTGGCCGCAATGATCGAGGCGCCCAATAGCCATGAGATTTTCGCGTGGCTGCGCACGCTTTCGTTCGTCACGGTGGAGCGGCGGGGACTCTTTCCCCATGATCTGGCGCGCGATGCGCTTTGCCTGGAATTGCGTTGGCGCAACCCAGAACGCTACGCCGAGTTGCACAGTCACGCCCGCCGTTATTATATGACGCATTTTGTCGAGGGCAATCGCCAGCGCCAGCAAAATATCCTCTCCGATTACCTCTATCTGCACCGCGAAAATCCTGTGGTGCGTCCCTACTTTGAATGGCAGGAAGAGGGCAATCTCTTTGTGGATTCAGTACAACCCGCCGATCAGGCAGCGCTTTTGCACGTGATTGAAAAGCACGAAGGCGCAGAATCGGCCACATTGGCGGCCCATTGGCTGGCGCATAGTGCACAGCAGACGCTGCTCTTTCGCGATGCAGCGGGGCAGATGCAAGGCTTGCTGCTGCTGGTTGCCCTAGAGCAGGTAACGCGTGAAGACGTTGCCACCGATCCAGCAGTGCGCGCCGTCAGCCATTTTTTGCAGCAGAACGCCCCTTTGCGCCCTGGCGAGTCTGCGACGCTTTTTCGTTTTTGGATGGCGCAGGCGACCTATCAAGCTGTTTCGCTAGTGCAGAGTCGCATCTTTCTGGCCATGGTGCAGCACTATTTGACGGCCCCCAACCTGGCCTATACCTTTCTGCCCTGTGTTGACCCCGCCTTCTGGACTGGCGTTTTTGCCTATGCCGACTTGCGACGCTTGGTCGAGGCCGATTACATCATCGGCGCCCAACACTATGGGGTTTACGGCCATGATTGGCGGGTGACGCCACCGTTGGCCTGGCTGACGCTGCTGGCTGAACGTGAAATTGCTATGGGGATCCCACATACGCGGCCACCGCTGACCCCCACCCTGATTGCGCTGAGTGAAACAGATTTTGCCGAGGCAGTTCGCAATGCCCTGCGTGACTTTTATAACACAACAACGCTGCGCCAAAATCCCCTGCTGCGTTCAACCCTGGTGGCGCAGCGTGGCCGCCAAACCGATGCTGCGGTGCAGATTGCACACTTGCGTACGTTGTTGCAAACCACCGCCGCGCATCTGCAACAGACCCCCCGCAACAACAAACGCTATCGCGCCCTGCAGCATACCTACTTCCAACCCGCCGCGACCCAAGAGCAAGCTGCCGAATTGTTGGACGTGCCCTTTAGTACCTATCGTCGCCATCTGCGGGCCGGTATCGACTATCTAGTTGAAACTTTGCGGCAGCAGGAATTGGAGCAATTGGCGACCTGAAGAAAAAATGGAATGCTAGACTGAAATCACATTGAGAACCGACGTTTGATGCAACAATGATCAGCGTGCCGGGGAGTGACCAGGAAACGTGCGCAGCGCAGATCTACGCTTGGTCAGTCCCCGGCACGCTAGCGCAGAACGCCGGTTTTTACATTGAACTCAGTCTAGATGATTTAGGAGGGATTTATGCCGCAAGCAATGGCGAACGCCGTGCCCGCTCATGCGTTACTTGAAGGTACGCCAATTACGGTCGCTGGAAAAATTGTGCAGCCAATGGTGCGTCTGCAAAGGTGGCAAGCTTTGGGCGACGCGGGGGGTGCTGCCTTTGTCCGCCTGTCGCCGCACAGTGTGCGTATCCAAGCGGGTGACAGCACATACGCTGTGCCCATCGTTGATCCAACCCAGGCATCGCTGCGTAAATTTTTCTATTTGGGCACTGCCATCAGTGGCGTCTGTCTGTTACTGATGCTGCTTGCCGTTGGCCTAACGCGGCGGTGGTAGGCGTGTCGTATGTCAATCGAAAAAACTTGGCTACAGTTCGCTAGATAAGATGAAAATTTCGTGTAGTGATAAGGAGAACCAGCATGGATACACAAGCTACGCAGAATACAGAAGCCATTCAAAAGCTGTTACAGGCGTTGGGGGCGACGGCTGTCTTTGGTGCGCCGATCACGCAGAATGGCACAACCGTGATCCCGGTGGCCCACGTCACCGTTGGCTTTGGCTATGGAGGTGGTTACGGGCGTGGAGGTGAAATAGGTGCAACTGCACCGGACGCGGCCAATAACAGCGGCGAAGGTGGCGGTAGCGGTGGTGGCGCGGGTGGCCGTTCAACTCCGTGTGGCTTTATTCGCATCACGGG
Organism: Caldilineaceae bacterium; assembly: GCA_034437715.1. Lineage (GTDB taxonomy): Bacteria > Chloroflexota > Anaerolineae > Caldilineales > Caldilineaceae > JAHBVH01. The sequence goes on along the minus strand of DAOTTR010000751.1, from coordinate 8,080 downwards.
CGATGATGTCCGCTATGAACCGATCGCCGATGAAACACGCATTCCCTTGGCGGGTATTGCAATGGTCGCCTGGATCGTTTTCTGGATAATGGCAACCATCCGCGTGATCGCCAAGGGAGTGGCAAAAACACAGCAGATGAAGTGGAAACTAGCACAAGCCGAGGTAGATCACGCTCAGCACAGTGGAGAAAAAACAAAATGAAATTCTAAAGGGATTGGGTTTTACTAACTTGGTAAGATGACTTACTGATTCATCGTCGCTATTTGTGTAATATTTCACAATCGGTAACGATATTAGAGATTGTTCCGATTGGTTATTTCGGGAACAAAACCAGGTGCAATTGTTCTTGTAGGTGCGGTTTGTAACCGCACAAACCGGCATCGACCGCGCTTGTGCGGTTTGTAACCGTACCTACGCATGCACAAAATTAAATCGGAATAAGGTCTATTATTCTACAGACGATCATTTACTGCTGTAGGCAGTATGCGAGGGAACTAAGCATGACAAGCCAACGACCCAAGGTAGTCATTGTCGGTGCGGGATTTGGCGGGCTCTTTGCGGCCCGTGCATTGGTGGATAAGCCAGTGGATCTCCTCCTGGTGGACCGCAATAACTTTCATACCTTCACGCCTCTGTTGTATCAGGTTGCCACGGCAGCCTTGGATCCGAGCCAGATCGCCCATCCGGTGCGCACGATCTTTCGCAAGGCGACGAATGTACGTTTCCTGCTGGGGGAGGTGAAGGCCATTGACGAAGCCGCGCGCACCGTGGCGATTACCGCCGGCGACCGCCACTTGGTGGAGCCCTACGATTATCTGGTGTTGGCGGCTGGCAGCGTGCCCAACTATTTTGGCAGTGATCAGTTTCGCGTCAACTCCTTCGAGCTACGCACGCTGCGCGACGCCGTTCGCCTGCGCAACCACGTTTTGAATCTCTTTGAAGAGGCCGTGTGGACCGCAGACGAGGCGCTGCGTCAGACCTTGTTGACGATTGTCGTGGTGGGTGGTGGGCCGACGGGGCTAGAGACAGCGGGTGCGGTCTATGAACTCTATAACCATGTGCTCAACGCCGAATTTGCCCAAGAGAAATTACATGCGCGTGTGATTCTGGTCGAGCGTGAAAATCATTTGTTGGGGCCCTACCCGCCCCAATTGCGTGAGGCCGCGCTGCGCCAGGTGCAATCGCTGGGCGTAGAGGTAATTCTGGGGCGCGCCGTTGCCGAGGTTGCCCCAACCTATGTGCGTCTGGATGATGGCACCGTCATTCCGACGCGTACGCTGGTCTGGGGGGCGGGTGTCAAGGCGTCACCCCTGGGCGCGCTACTGCAATCCCCACAGTTGCGCGGTGGCCGTGTGGTGATTGAACCGACGACCCAGGTGGTGGATAAACCGCATATCTATGCCATCGGCGATATGGCCTATTTGGAAGACAAGGCGGGGCGTCCCTATCCCATGTTGATTCCGGTGGCCCAGCAACAGGGCAAACTGGTGGCGCACAACATCCTGGCCGATCTGCAAGGCGCAGCCCAGCAACTCTTTGTCTATAAGGATCGTGGCACCATGGCGACGATTGGGCGCAGCCGCGCGGTTGTTTGGCTCTTTAACCGTTTTGCGCTCACCGGGTTACCTGCGTGGTTTGCCTGGCTGGGATTGCATCTGCTCATGTTATTGGGCTTTAGCAACCGCGTGAATGTCTTCATCCACTGGGCATGGAATTACCTGACGTATGATCGCTCGGTGCGCATCATTTGGGTACAAGAGAAGACTGAGCCGTCACAGCGCGAGCGTTTTCCTGATTTTATTGCACCCATCCGCGATGAGCCGACGCGCAAAGCGGAAACTGCACGCGTCGCGTAATCAAGACTTGCTGTTGGTGGCAAGGCCAAGCGTTGCCACCAACAGCAAATTCTTTGCCTATGACGTGCGCCACTTGCCCGCCAAATAGTCAGTTAAAACCTCGGTATGGAAGGGAAAAGCTAACTCCTGGGGTGCAATCAACACAATACGTTCACTCGCCTCGGCTGTGGCGGCGAAGTTGGTCAAGGTGTGGCCAGCCAACGGCGGGGCTAGCGCCACGATCAACAAGGCATCGGGCGCGCTGAAAACGCGTACTTCGCGTAACCCTGCTGGGTCAATCTGCAACCCGGCCTCTTCCCAAAGCTCGCGTGCGCCAGCTTCTTGCCAAGTTTCCCCATATTCAATATAGCCGCCGGGCAGTGTCAGCCAACCACTGCGCGGCTGGATCGTGCGGCGGATCGTCAACACGCCATCGTCTACTGGCTGGAGTACGACCGTGACTGGCAACGGATTGCGAAAGGTGCTGTTGTGACAGGTCGCACAGTGCCGCGGCCACGCTTGATTGGGGGCATAGGGCTCTCCACAATAGGAACAATGACTGTTTTTCTGATAGATTTTTAGTGTCATCATCCCTTCCTAAAAATCATTAATCTGTGCGCACAATCTTGATGGCGCGTTTGGCGCGCACTTCGTAGAGGTCGGCGCGCCGATCGTAGAGGTGGCGTGAGCGCGAAAATTCGCGCTGCTGTGAGAGGCTGGTCAGGTCGAGATCGGTGATGACCACGGTTTCGACATTCGGTTCCGCTTCACCTGCCGTGCCACTCGGTGGAAAGGCAAAATCGCTGGGCGTCAGCACAGCTGCGCGCCCATAATTGATCAGATAATTTTTGACGGTGGGCAGATTGCCCACATTGCCGGCAATCACGGCATAGACCGAATTTTCCACGCAGCGTGCTTGGGCGGTGTAACGTACGCGGTCATAGGCATTTTTCTCGTCGGTGCTGTAGGGGACAAAGAGCACTTCTGCGCCGGAGAGCGTCATCAGGCGCGAAAGTTCGGGAAACTCAATATCGTAGGAGACGAGAATGGCAATGCGCGCCAGCGGCGTATCGAAAACTTTGATCTCCTCGCCTGGTTCAAAGCCAAACTCTTCCCGCTCAATCGGCGGCACATGCAGCGCATCTTGCGTATAGACATTGCCACTCGGCGTAAAGAGGTGCGCCACGTTATATACCGCATCGTCACGAACCACGGGGTGTGAGCCAGCGATGATGTAGAGGCCATGATCCACCGCGGCTTGCGTAAAGAGATCAATATAGCGCTCGGTCATGCCCGCCAGTTGTTTGATGGCGCTGCGCGTGTCCAAATCCGAAGGCATCAGGCTAAAGAGTTGCACGGTAAAGAGTTCGGGAAAGATTAGAAAGTGACAGTGATAGGTGTCGGCGGTATCGACAAAAAACATCACTGTTTGTTTGAACTCGTCCCAGTAGCGAATGGGGCGCATGAAATATTGGGCGGCGCAGACGCGAATTTTGCGCACGGGCCGTTGCAGGGGCGCGGCCGCGATCTGGCGCTTCTGCGGTTGATAGTCTGGGTTTGCGACCTCCAGCCAGGTCGAGTAGTTGAGACTCGAATCGTCCCATAGAAAATCAAGCAACACCCGTTTGACTTCATAGCCAGCTTTTAGGTGGGCTTGCAGGGATGAATCTTTCAATTCGCCGCGCACCACCCTGTCCACATATTCCTCGGCGGTCATCTTGCCAGCAACGGCATTGTAGCCAGGGATGCGCCCATAGGCGACCATGCGCCGCAGATTGTAGCGCTTGAGCAATCGTTTGCGCTGCTCATAGAGTTTCCCCGCCACGGCCATGCCGCGGTAGCCAGGGTGTACGGCAATATCGGCCCCATAGAGCGTGTCGCCGCTGGGATCGTGGCTGCTAAAGGTGCCCGCGCCGGTGATCTCTTCATAGGTGTAGGGATGGGTACGATCGTCGAGTTGCACAATGATCGACGTGGCATAGCCCACGATCTTGCCTTCAACCTCGGCCAAAAATTGGCCTTCCGGGAAGGCGGCCAGTTGCATCTCATAGAAGCGTTCGGTGTAGTAGGCATTTTCCGGGTATTCGGGATAGGCGGCGCGATGACAGGCGACAATGCCCGGAATATCTTCGATCTGCCAGATGCGTGTGCGCACACGTGGCTTGCGGGCCGCGGGCAACTGATCCGCTTGCGGCACAACTGCCGATTCATCTGCACCGCTGTTTTTACGCATGCGTTTGCGTTTTGGCTCGGGGGCTCTTTTCGCCGTTGTCATGCTTCCTCGGTTTCATCGTCCGCGGTTTCGTGGTTAAGTTGCGCCCAGGCACGATCGATGACCCGGCGCGCCACGCTATGACCAAAGCCCCGGCGCGCTAGAAAACCACCAGCTTTTTGATTAAACTGGGTGCGCTCTAATTCTGCCCACCGAGCAATCTTGGGTTCGAGCGCGGCCCACGCCGCGGCGTCCTCGTCAATCTCAGCTTCTTCCAGCACCGCATTGATGTGCGTCGTGTCCATGCCTTTGCGGCGCAATTCGTAGCGCAACGCCCGTTCACTGCGCGGCCGGAACAGTTGGCGATTCGCCACCCACTGCTGGCCAAAGTTCACATCGTTGAGATAACCGTCCTGTTGCAGGCGCGCCAGCGTCTGCTCAATCACGGCTTCGCTAAATTCGCGCTGTTGCAAACGCTGCGTCACCTCGGCCTGACTGCGCGCGCGCTGGCCCAGAAAACTTAGCGCTGCAGCATAGGCGCGCTTGCCTTCGTCTGCGGCTTGTAGCGCGGCAATTTCGGCAGGGGTAAGCTTCTGCCCTTTGCGCAAGCCGGTTGCTGCCATCAGTTCAAGCGAAAAGGCATATTCTTCATCCAGAAAAACGTTGACACGTTCCTTATTCTTCTGTTGGATCTGAAGGCGCGTAATCATTTTTTCGCTCATCATCGCTTCAGTATAACGAATTTGCGTGGAAATTGACAATTGGGCAGGTAGGGCGGGTGCATTTCAATTTGGGATAAATTTTAGCACAAGCGTGCAACATGCGCCTTCCCCAAAACTGCAATACACCCAGATGGGGTTAACTGTTTTCACATCCGTTATCCCACATGGCGTAAACTGGTGATGCCTTCCCAATGGCCACTCTCCCAGGAGCGGATCATGGCTGCCTGCACACCGGCCAAATTGAGTGCGCTGGCAAAGCTTGGTTCACGCTGTTGCCCCTGGACAATCGATTGGAGAAAGTTGTACGCTTCGATGCATTTGAGATCTTCATAGCCCACGCCAATACCGTCACCTGGATTAAATCGCCCATGATCGGGAAAGCGCGGTCCGCCAATTAAATTCGTGTAGCCATCGGAAGTGGCATCGTCATTAGGCAAATAAAGTTCCAACTCATTGAGTCGTTCAAAGTTCCATTTGATCGCACCTTTGGTGCCATTCACTTCAAACGACATTTCACATTTGGGACCAAAGATCGCGCGACAAGTCTCAAAACTGCCCTGGGCACCATTGGTAAATTGCACCAGCGCACCTACATAATCTTCATTTTCAACCGGCCCTGTCGGATCGTCGGGCGTGCCCAGGCCAAAGTGCGTGCCTTGGCCCGTGGGCAGAGGGCGTTCGGGGATAAAGGTGTGGCGCGTGCTGACCACCCGCGCAATCGGCCCGATCAGCATGTGCGCCATATCGACCACATGCGACATAATGTCACCCAACACGCCACTGCCGGCGTATGCTTGTTTGAAGCGCCAGGTGAGGTGCCCCAACGGATTGCTGCCATACATGGCAAAGAAGCGGCCGCGGTAGTGGGTGATGCGCCCCAACCGCCCCTCGTCGATCAACGCTTTGGCATATTGCACCATGGGTGCCCAGCGATAGTTAAAGCCGACAAAGCTCATCACCCCGGCGTTGCGCGCCAACGCTTCGATCTCCGCTGTCTCCTGCGGTGTGCGACCTACGGGTTTTTCACAGAAAACATGTTTGCCCGCCGCGGTCACGGCGCGCACCATTTCCAGGTGTAAATAGTTGGGCGCGGCAATGTTGACCACTTGCACGTCGGGATGATCGATCACCGCGTGCCAATCGGTGGTCGATTCGGCAAAGCCCAACGCTGCCTGTGCCTGCTGGGCGCGCGCCGCCACATCATCGGCGCAAATCACCAAGCGTGGCCGGATGCCGCTATCATAAAAGCGGTCGCTGATCGCACGGTAGGCGCGGCTATGCGCCATGCCCATCCAACCCATGCCGATCACGCCGATGCCCAGAGCGTGTGTCAAGGAAATCTCCTGTGTAAGTATCAATAATCAATTGCTAATTGCGGTGTTGCCTGGAAGTAGCGCTATATCATTGACAATTTGTAACGATTATGACAATGTTAAATTCGTGTTGAATTCATTCAACACCTGCGACGGCAAACGTGTTTAAACACGTTTCCTATCCCAGGCGCTGAATTCATGCAGCGCAGCAGGTGATGAAATGTAACGTTGGCGTACGATTCAGGCCAATCGCGTTCCTGGCTAATAGTTAACCCAAGTTGTGACCTTAGATTTTTGCGTATAGAAATTGTTTTTTGATCGACTACCAGAGAGAAATCGAAAAACGATGCACATTTAACTTGATGAAACCGGTACTACTTACTCAGCCATTGATCTAGATTTTAAGACGATAGAGCACGAAGGCGCTTGCAAAGCAATAAGGATCCAGCACTTGCCAAACAAAATCATGCGTAGGGGCGGCTTGCCGCCGCCCCGCGTTTGGCTCGCTGCGAACGGGCGGCTGCAAGCCGCCCCTACTGCATACTTATTGCTTTGAAAGCGCCTAAGTGGCATGTAGCTTGCCATTTTTGCTTCAAATCATCAATGCAACATAATCGAAACACACGCTGGTCAGTTCAAAAAATCGATGATTACTTCAAGGTCACAACTTGGGTTAAATAACTATCCAGAGAGGGGAATGGGTAAAGGATGAACGAGAACAAAGTATTTTTCTAAGCCAAGGTAGCGTTGTAGGCGCTGTTCAAGCAGCGCCATGGCGGTTTGGGCAAGGCGAACGCCGGTGAGATAAAGGCGCTGGACCAAGGTAACTACCGGCTGCTGCTGCTGCCAGGTCATGGTTTGAGCGAAATTGAGAAGGGCAGAGGCGGAGTCGAGTAAATCACCATTCCAGTGTTGCTCTAGGCGCCCCCACAAGCGTTCAACGGGGTTATACTTGCTGTGATAGGGCGGATAATAAAGCAGGTGTATCGTGCGCTGCATGAATTGGGTGCGCCGACTATGATTTTGCGGGCCATTGTCCTGGAGCAACACGAGGGTCCGCACTTCAGGAAAGTCAGGGGCAACGTGCGACCCGCAGTCGAGAAGGCAGTCGACGATGAAATCACTCGTGACAGGACCTGCGGTGAAATAGAGAAAGGTGCGGCCATGATCGGGCAGCAACTTCGGCAGGCGTGCTTCACATTTCTTGCGTCCGCGCTGGTGGTAGTGGTCGATGTAGCAGAACTCACCCTGCAATTCCCGCCGCGCTTTCCGCGTTGTTACGCGATTCCAGCCCAGTTCCCGTTCCGCATGACTCGGTTTGCCCCCAAACACCGTCTCCACGATTTTCGCCATGAAATGCCGCCGCGCGTACCCTTGTAACATCGCTTGCGTTTCCTTTAGTGTTCCTTTGAATTCGTCCGTTAGTTGCATCGCCCTCCCCTTTCTGGAGAGTAGTTTACCACATCCCCTTGGATGGTTATTTCCTTGTTTATGCGTAGTAGAATAATCTAGCGCTAAATGTAAACAAATCTTGATCTTTTTGTTAAGGTTTCTATTTGTTGTTGACTTTTCTAGTACCGAATGCTACTATCATGATGGTGCTGTCAGTTGTCATTATAATTCATCGTCACCAGTTCCTCTGCTTAAACTTGAATTCTGCCTCAAACAAAAAGATTGGTGTATAAAGATTGAACACACTGGAAAACTTTGTTGACGGTGTATTGAGCCAGTTTACCCCCCACGAATCGACAGAATATCGGATTTGCAGTTGACTGGCGAGTCGTTGCTCCTTGGTCGGCTGGCAAGTTAGAGAAGCATGGAGATCCAGGCCGAACCAGGAAAGCCAGTGGAGCTGCTCAAAAGAAAGGACGGTAGCCATACAGACAACGTAGCCGCGAAGTTGGATCACCATTCTTTATTTATTTATTTTATGGATTAATTTTCTGGAGGAGAGATGTTTCAAAACAAATTCTATTCCCTGATCGTACTGTTCACGA
>DAOTTR010000750.1:0-3097 GCA_034437715.1 Caldilineaceae bacterium | reverse complement strand
AGAATGCGATGAATTTCTTGCAAGCCATGCCGCGGATCATGGAGATGCTCCAACACATCCCACAGCGTCACCGCGTCGAAGCTGGCATCCGGATAGGCGGCTTCTTCCAACGTGCCAGGGAAAATGTCCAAGCCATGGCGCTCGCTGGCCAATCGCGCCACCGCTTGATTCAATTCGACACCAGCCACGGTCCAGTTGGCCTGTTTGCGCATGCCCAGCAAAAAGGTACCCATGGCACAGCCCACATCCAACAAGCGACCGGCCCGCTTGTGGCGCGTGACAAAGCGGCAACGTTTGTTCGTGCCATACTCAACCGCTTGTTGCAACAACCAATTGTGCTTGGGCTGCACCGTATGATCGGCATACGATTCATACGCTGGCGGATAATGTTCGCCAATTTCAGAAGGCGTTGGGCGCGGGTTTTGATAGACTAACCCGCAGCGCGTGCATTGCACCAAGGTTGCCTCGACAGTCAACCGTTCGAGCAACAGATCGGGGACGACCGCCAACGGTTTGGTTTGCGCGCTTCCACAGAGATTACAGGGAACCGATTCCATTTTTCCACCAGCCATCATACCAAGCGCGCAGCGTGTGCAGCGCCAATGGCGCACGCTTTTGCATCAAATCAACCGCCGCCAGTTTCAGGCTGCGGACCAGGGTAAAGCCAAACATCAGCGGCAGTTGCCAACGGTGCGCATGGGCGCGATAGACCATGATCTGATTGCTAATCCGCCAATAGCGGGCCTGCGGGTGATAAATACCCGTGCTGCGCGACACCTTATGCCAGATGCGCGCCTCGGTAGCGCAGCCCAACTTAATATCTGCACGGCGCGCCCGCCAGCACAAATCCACATCCTCGGCATACATAAAATAATTGGCATTAAAGAGGCCAATCGTCGCAAAGACCGAGCGATGGATCAGCATACAACAAGCATTCAAAAAATCCACTTCCATAAAGGAATCCAACGTCGGCGGCACGGGCGCGTCGGCCCACAGTCGGCGCGTGATCAAAGTGCCGGGCAGCAACCGATCACCCAGCGACCAAATGCGCGTGGGTTCGCCAAAGTACAAGATGAGCGGCCCAATCATGCGATGCTGCGGATGCTGTTCGGCGGCCCCCATCAGTTCTTGCAGCAAGGTCGGCGCGACAATCGTATCGTTGTTGAGCAGCAGCACCCACTCGGCGCCGGCATCCAGCGCGTGTTGAATGCCAATGTTATTGCCGCCAGCGAAGCCCAGATTGGTCGGCTGGCGAATCAGCGCCAGCGCATCCCCAAACCGTTGCGTCAACTGGGCCACCGAATCATCTTGCGAGCCGTTGTCAACGACCACAATTTGCGCCAGCGGTGCGCCGGCCGCCAACAGCGACTCGATACAGGGAATCGTCTCGCTGGCTAGATTCCAATTGACAATAATCGGGTAGATCGACATGCTACGCATTTGATATCAATGACGGGTTCGTTTATACTCGCGACTGCCCCGTGAACTGTATGGTTTACTTCGTTAATCGACGTTGGGTAGTATACCCGTTTTTCGTGCAAACGAATACTTTGCGCCAAGTTTGATGCTATTAATTGATGCATATCCTCTTTTTAACTGGTCGTGAGCAAAGTTATGCCCGCAACGAAGTATTACTGCGGGCCTTTCGACAATTTGGCACCGTTGACGTCATCGCACCCGAAACGCAAGCCGCGTCTTTACTCGTCAGCAGCGTGCGGGTTGCCGCGGCAGCAGTATCGCGCCTACTGACGCAATCCTATGATTTGGTCTTTGTGGGCTTCTATGGCTATCTGATCCTGCGGCTGTTGGGCAAGCTAGTGCGCCCGCCGGTTCTCTTTGATGCCTTTGTCTCGAATTATGACACGCTCTGTTTTGACCGCAAACGGTTTGCGCCCAATTCGCTGGCCGGCAAAAGCGCTTTTTGGCTCGATCAATCGACCTGCCGACTGGCCGATCATGTGCTGTTGGACACGCCGCTGCATGTGGCGTATTTTGTGCGCACCTTTGATCTGCCCGTTGCCCACTTTACCGCCATACCGGTCGGCTGTAGCGAGGCGATCTATTATCCTCGATCCAAACCGGCAACCGACGAGAAAACCTTGGTCCTCAGCTATACAACATTTCTACCGCTGCATGGCATCGAAACTGTTTTGCACGCGGCGGCAGAATTGCAGGCGCGGCCAATTCATTTTCGCTTGCTGGGTGCGGGTCCACTGCTCCCAGCGATGCAACAACTAGCGACAAGGTTGGGCTTGCACAATATAACCTTTGCGCCGCCCGTTCCCCCCATCACCCTGGCAGCGGAGATCGCCGCCGCCGATATCTGCCTGGGTGGACACTTTGGCGACAGTGAAAAGGCGGGGCGGGTGGTTCCTGGCAAAATCTACCAGATGCTGGCCATGGCCAAGCCCGTGATTGCTGCCGATGCCCCGGCCAATCGCGCCTTGCTACACCACGGACAAGAAGCGATCCTCGTGCCACCGACCGATCCGCACGCCTTAGCCAACGCCATCGTAACACTGCACCAAGAGCCAGCGTTGCGCGCCAGCCTGGCCGAGCAGGGTCACCGGTTGTATCAGGCCACATGCAGCGAAACAGTCATCAAGGCCCAGGTGCGCCAAGTGGTCACCCAGTCACTTGGGCTGACGATTCCCTAAGTTTGGTCCTATGTTTCTAGTAGAGATTATGCCGATTTGTTCTTTGAGCGACAAAACAGGGTATGGTGATTCTTGTAGGTGCGGTTTGTAACCGCACAATCAGGATGGAGCCAGCGTAGGTGCGGTTTGTAACCGCACAATCAGAATGGAGCCAGCTTTGTGCGGTTTGTAACCGCACCTACGAATGCACAAAATTAAATCGGAATAAGGTCTAGTGTTTTGTCAAGGATGAAATGCGGAATAAAACTGTAGTAAAGACTTTAGTCTTTCCAGATCGCGGAAAAAGACTGAAGTCTTTACTACGCATCAAATCATGCTTGTGGCTTACGCGCCTTGATCACCATGTGGTGGGCGTGTGACGGATTCAGCCAGCTCATTGGCGCGGCCAGGATGGGGGGCAATGGATAATAACCAAAGCCCAGCGCCGCTTCGATCTCAAA
>DAOTTR010000749.1:0-4795 GCA_034437715.1 Caldilineaceae bacterium | reverse complement strand
TTGATCCCTCCTTTGCGTTTGTGGTGGCCGCGGCTAGCTCGTTGATTTTTGTGGTGGCGCTGGCGCGCTTCCGCTTTGGAGCCGACATCAAAAATGGGGAAGCACCCTCATTACAGGGCTTCCTGGCCGGTATCCATTTTGTGTGGAATACGCGCATTATCCTAACCATGATTTCGCTGGATCTCTTTGCCGTATTGCTGGGCGGCGCGGTCTATCTGTTGCCGATCTTTGCCGAAGATATTCTCAAGGTAGGGGCAACGGGCTTTGGCTGGCTGCGCGCGGCACCGGCGGTGGGCGCGTTTTGCATGGCCTTTGCCATGGTCTATTTGCCACCTATGCGGCGCGCGGGCTTGAGCCTGTTGATCAGCGTCGGCGCGTTTGGTGTAGCGACAATTATCTTCGGCTTAACCAAATCTTTCTGGGTGGCGCTGGCCATGCTCTTCTTGACCGGCGCGTTTGACAATGTGAGCATGGTGGTCCGCCAGACGGCGCAACTACTGCTCACCCCGGATCATATGCGCGGGCGGGTCTCGGCGGTAACGAGCGTCTTTGTCGGGGCATCCAATGAACTGGGTGGATTGGAATCGGGCGTCGTTGCGCAAGTCTTTGGCCCGGTCTTCTCGGTGGTCAGCGGCGGGATTGGCACCTTGCTGGTCGTCGCGTTCACCGCGTGGTGGTCACCCGAATTGCGCAACTTGGGCATGATGCATGCTATCAAACCGGTTGAGGCTGGGCCGCCTGACGAGAAAACCGCCGTTGCCTCGGCGTAGCTAGTTCAGAACGATAATTCTGTGCTGCTACACTGGCGATTTGGCGCTGTTCATCAACATCCGGCACCGATTGCAATTCATTTTGTTCAAACGCATCGATGATAGCTTGCTCTTCGTCGTCAAGTTCATATTTCATGGTTGCTGGCCCTTTCGTCAATAGCCATATTCTAACAGAAAGTAAATCTATGTCAACCTTCGATGTTTTAATTCGGGATGCCAAAATTGTCGATGGCAGCGGCAACCCCTGGTTCTATGGCGATGTGGCGTTGCGCGGCGACCGCATTGCAGCCATCGCCCCGCCGAGCAGCATTGCGCCCGATCAAGCGCGCGAGATTGTTGATGCTGTGGGCAAAGTAGTCGCGCCCGGATTTATTGATATTCAAAGCCATGCCATTCTGTGGCTGATGTATGATGGGCGTTGCCTGTCCAAGATTACCCAGGGTGTCACGACTGAGATCATGGGCGAAGCGTGGACACCGGCGCCGGTGGGTGGGCGTGTCGATCTAAAGGAATCGATTCTCAGCAGTCTGTTGTTAAAGCGCATTCCCGAATGGATTGAGCGCATTCAGGGCTGGACGAACTTCCGCGACTGGTTGGAAGCTATGATCGAGCATGGCGTTTCGCCCAATATTGGCTCGTTCTTGGGTGGGGGCACCCTGCGCGAATATGCCAAGGGCATGGAAATGGGCCGCGCCACCGCCGACGAATTGGCCGTGATGGAACGGGTTATGGCCGAGTCCATGCAACAAGGCGCGTTTGGCGTCTCTTATGCGCTGATCTACCCGCCCGATTGTTATGTCGAAACCGATGAATTGGTGCAGGTCTGCAAAACTGTCGCCCGCTATAACGGCGTTTACATTACCCATATTCGATCGGAGGCTGGACTGCTGCTAGAGGCGATGACCGAAGCGATTGCGATTGGCAAGCGCGCCAATCTGCCCGTGGAGATTTATCACCTCAAAGCATCGGGGCGCAATAACTGGCATCTCATGCCGGCTACCATCGATCTGATCAATCGCGCGCGGGCCGAGGGGGTAGATATTACAGCGGATATGTATCCCTACGCCGCTTCGGGGACGGGGCTCACGTCGGTATTGCCCGCGTGGGCCGCGGCCGATGGCAAGTTCTATGAGAACCTACGCGATCCTGCCATGCGCGCCAAGATCAAGGCCGAAGCGCTCAATCCCTCGGGCGATTGGGAGGCTATGGCTAGCGAGAATGGGCCAGAGAATGTGATGCCCGTCGGCTTTTACAAGCCGGAAAATCAACAATATGTGGGCAAACGCTTGTCCGAAATTGCCGAACAGCGCGGCCAGGATTGGGTGGACGCGACCATGGATCTGCTGCTGAGTGAAGAGCAACGCATTGGTACAATCTATTTCAGCATGAACGAAGAAAATCTTAAGCTGCAATTGCGCCAACCGTGGATCAAGATCTCGACCGATGCTGGCGGCTTTGACCCGGCCTGGGGTAAGGAATGGGGGCCAATTCATCCGCGCGGCTATGGTGCCTATCCGCGCGTGCTGGGCAAATTTGTGCGCGACGAAGGAGTAATTCCGCTGGAAGATGCCGTACGCAAGATGACTTCGGCGGTGGCCGACCGGCTGAGCCTGCGCGACCGTGGTCTGCTACGCGAGGGCATGTTGGCCGATGTGATCATCTTTGATCCGGCGACGATCAACGACCGCGCTACCTTTGCCGAGCCGCACCAACTCTCGATTGGTGTTGAAGAGGTGTGGGTGAATGGCGTGCGTGTGCTCAAACAGGGCGAACATACCGGTGCCAAGCCAGGGCGTATTGTCGATGGGCCAGGGCGAGGCTAAGCGCCGCGCTAGCAGGAGAAGGGAAGATGTCGAGTATGGGTGGCGAGGAATGGGCAACCGCCCGCCGCATGACCAAAGCGCGTTTACTGCTAGTACCAGCGGTAGGCAAGGCAAGCGGTGTCTGGGCGGACCTGGGTTGTGGCGATGGCGTCTTTACGTATCTGCTCTGTGAGCAACTGGCCCCAGGCGGTCAACTCTATGCCGTGGATCGCGATTCTGGTGTGCTAAAGCAACTGGCACGTAATTTGGCGAAGCGCTGTGCCAATGCCACGCTCCGTCCCACCTATGCCGACTTTACAGGCGTCATGCCACTGCCCCCGCTCGATGGGATCGTCATGGCGAATACGCTGCACTTTGTGCAAGAGAAAGCACCCGTGCTGCGACAGTTGATCACGCTGCTGAAACCGGGCGCGCGCTTGATTGTGATCGAATATAATACCAATCGCAGCAATTACGCTGTGCCCCATCCGTTGGATGAAGCGGCTTTTCTGCGCTTGGCTAGTGCTGTTGGTCTGCAAAGCGCACAGATCGTGACGCATGCGCCATCCAGCTTTCTAGGGGAGATGTATACAGGATTGGCTTTTGCCGCGACATAGGCGATTATTGTACTACATCCCACTTGCAGGGAAACGTCTCGGCAAGCTTGACAAAGCCAAACTTCTCCAAGATGGGCCGGCTCATGGGGCTGGCGTCAACCGTCAAATACTCGACGTTACGGCTGCGCGCTTCCTGGGCGCGCACAGCCAGCAGCGCGGTGTAGAGCCCCTGGCTGCGGTAGGCTTCCAAGGTTGAGCCACCCCATAGGCTGGCAAAGCGGCTGTCCGTAGGATAGTAGATCCAGGCCGCACTGGCCGGAACATTGCCCACTGCGGCCACATAGATGCTCATCTGGCTGGGATAGTTTTGCAAGGCGCTGGTGAGGTACTCTTCTAGCCAACGAAAGCCACCGCCCCACACGGCTTCTTCAATGGCGCGTACGCTACCCAACGCCGCGGGTGTGGTAATTTGTTGCACATGCTGGGTGGGTGGTTGCAACAGGGAAGCGGGTATGTGCGCCAGATCGAGCACCATGACCGCTTCGCTTTCTTCGATCATAAAGCCGCGAGCCGCCAGCCGGTCTACCAAATCTGGCGATCTATCATAGTCATAGGCTTTCCATTCAAAGCTTTGACCGTGTGCTGTAAACCAGGCGATCTGTTCGTCGATTGCCGCGTCCACCTGGGTTTCGGTTAGCTGCGAATAAACGATTGCGCCTTCGCCGCCCTCTACCTGGCTGATATGCCGAATCAGGTGGGGAAGCAGCTGGCGCTGGCTGTCGGGGTAGGTGCTATTCACCCGTTGATCCTGTGTATACAGCTCAATCAGTTGCGTAAGCTGCATCGCGTTACGACTTCCATGGCACGACTTTGGGGCGCAAACAGACGGTGAATTCGCTGCGGTTGTGAAATAGTTGACGCATCCCCACGATTTCATAGGCCTGGGCCAGAATATTGAGCGCGTGATCGATGACTGGGCTGCGGTTTTGCTCGGGCAGTTTGAGCGTCATAATCACCAGCCCGTGGCGATAGAGTTGTTTGGCATAGGCAACCATTAGGCGGGCTGAATCGCGCGCATCCATGCGCATGTCGTTGACAATCAGATCAAATTGATCAGGCTCACCCAGTAAGTATTGTTCGGCGGTCATGCGCTTGTGGCGGACACCGCGATCTTGGGCAATCAGCGGGGCAAGATCGCCTGGATCAACGGCAGTCACATATTGATCATGTTGGCGCAGCACACGCGTCCAGCCGCCCGGCGAAGCACCCAGATCCAGCGCGACTCCGCGCGAGGGGAGCTTGATGGCAAACACTTCCAGCGCTTCCAATAACTTGAATTCGGCGCGACTGACTTGATCGCTTTCGCGCGCAAAGCGACGCATCCCACCCGCCCAATCGGAAAGATTATGCACGGCCAGCGAGAGACCCAGGTAGGCGACATGTTGTCCATCCTCCGCCGTGGCACAGACCACCGAGAGAATCTGTTGGGGCGCACGCACATCCAGCGGCGCGCCGGTCATGCTGGTAATGACCTCGGCCAGCACATTGTTGATGTCAAATGGTTTGTACGGCAGATCGGCCAGGATGCGGGTTTGCACCGAGATCGAGAATTCTGGATCGATCAATTCCAGCAATTCATTGGTCACTTGTTGGCGCAGGATTGCCT
>DAOTTR010000748.1:0-11289 GCA_034437715.1 Caldilineaceae bacterium | reverse complement strand
TCATGGCGATTATCAATAGCGAAGACAGCCGCAATGTCATCGACCGCCTGTCGCGGCGAGGCTTTTCGGTCACGGTGGTCAATTCATCGGGCGGATTTTTGCGCGTGGGCAACAACACCCTGTTTTGCGGTGTGGCGGACGAAAAGGTGACCGAGGTTTTGGATTTAATTCGCGAAAGTTGCCCCACGCGCATTCAATATGTGACACCGTTGCCCCCGGTTATGGAGCCGGGCGAAGTCAACATTCCGCGGCCTGTCGAGAAGCATGTGGGTGGCGCAACCATTTTTATCTATCCGGTGGAACATTTCGAGCGGATTTAGCTGTCTGCCAGCCATCTAGCACAAGCGCTTGCTTGTTTTGCCCCAAATTCCTAGTCATCCAACGCGCTGAAACCGCTATCTAATCCGTCCATTCCACCGCCCATGCCCGCCCCATCGGCCAATCCTGGCATCGATTGTTCGATGGCTTCGGGGCTTTCGCCCGCTTCCAAGCGCCCAATCATCTCATTCATCTCTGGGTCGATCGGTTCGCCCATTTCATTGCTCATCTGGCGCATAAAACTGGCCAGGGCGCGCGGATCTTCACTTTCCAACCCCGCCATCATCGATGGATCCGCCATGTTCTCCAGGCGACTCTCTTCGGATTTCATCACCGCCACCCGGCTCACCAACCGATGTAGACGCATACTGTCGCATTGGGGACAATGGGCTGCGGTATTGCTGGCCGCGCTCATGGTGCGAAAAAAGACGCTCACACGTTTACGACAATCTAGGCAGAAATATTCGTAAATTGGCATAGGTCACATACTCCAAGTTCATAGTCACAATACGGATAACAGAAAGTTTGATCGGGAAACTCCCTAAGCTTGGTCAGCGAACGCAGGACAAAGAATCTAACAACCTTCTGGGTAGCGACGGTGAACCGATGCAAGTGGACAAACAGATTTTCGCAGACGGCTTGCCTGACATATACTTAGATCTTACGTGCAAATTGAGAACACGCCCCCTGTCTGGTCGCCACATGTGTGGTATCGTGTCCATCGGGTAGCGGATTGCTTGCATAAAGCCGACCCAATTGTATATGTATCGCAAAGCGGCTTTACGAAATAATAATTAGACGCATTATACTGATTTCGTAACTAAGCCGCAAAAGCCTACTTGGCTATTCTATCACCACCATCACCACCACTCTAAAAGCAGGAGTATTCAAGCGTGAGGAGTCCCTTGTGACGCCGATTTCTGATAAAGATCACGAAATCGATGCACTCTACGAAAAGCTAACCAATCCGCGCCCGGTGTTGGTGGTCATTTCTGGCCCCAGTGGCGTCGGCAAAGATGCGACGATCAATCGCATGAAGCAGATCAATCACCCGTTCTACTTTGTGGTGACGGCCACGACGCGCCCCAAGCGGCCTGCTGAAATTGATGGCGTAGACTATCACTTTGTGTCGGTAGGCGACTTTGCCGAGATGATCGAAACGGGTGAATTGCTTGAATATGCAGTGGTCTATGGCGACTATAAAGGCATCCCCAAAAAGCATGTGCGCGAGGCGCTAGCCAGTGGCTTGGACGTGATCATGCGCATCGATGTCCAGGGCGCGGCGACCATTCGTAAGCTGGTGCCTAACGCCATTACGATCTTTTTGATCGCCGAAAGCGAAGACGAATTGGTGCGGCGTCTGCATGATCGCAAAACCGAAGATGCCGGCAAGCTCAAAATGCGCATTGCAACGGCGCGCCAAGAACTCAAACGCATTGTAGACTTTGATTATGTGGTGGTGAACCGGGTGCATGAACTAGACGACACGGTCGATAAGGTGCTGAGTATTATCAGTGCCGAAAAAAGTCGCGTCGAATGGTCGCCGGTGGAGCTATAAGCTGATGGATGAACAAGCGAAGATTTCTCGGCTGATCGAGCCAAACCGGTTGGATGATGCCTCGCTGATCGGGCAGCGGCCCCAATTTTTTATTCCGGTGACAAAGCCCGTTTTCACGCGGCTCTTGGTGATCGCTAATATTGCCGTGTTTATCATCACCGTACTCTATGGTGTCCGGCAATTCGAGCTTCGCGACTTTATGGGCAATGACTTGCGCACGCTTTGGATCTTTGGGGCCAAGGTCAACCCATTGATCGCGCAGGGCGAAATCTGGCGGCTCTTTACTGCCACTTTCCTCCACGCCGATATTCTGCATCTGCTCTTCAACATGTATGCCTTGGGTTCGCTGGGCTACCAAATCGAGAGCTATTTCGGGCGCGGGCGTTTCCTGGCAATCTACGTCCTGGCTGGTTTGTGGGGCAGCTTGGCCAGCTATGCTACGTCGCCAGAAATTTCTGTCGGCGCGTCGGGCGCAATTTTTGGTTTGGCCGGGGCCACAGCCGTCTACTTTTTGCGCTATCGCGAAAATTTTGGCGATGCCGGGCGGTCAACTCTGCGCAGTATGCTGGTGCTGATTGCCTTCAATCTCTTTTTCGGCTTCACCAATCCCCAAATTGATAATGCCGGTCATATCGGCGGGTTGCTCGGTGGTGCATTGGTGACATTCGGCATGTTGCCCATCTATCGCAAACCGACGACCATGCACATTGGCAACCAGCCGCTTGAAAAAATTCATCGCCTGGATTTAGAAATTCTCTGGAGTGTCGCCAATCTTGCCCTCTTGTGGGTAGGGCTACGCATCTTCTGGCCAGGGGCCGCGTAAATGCGCGAACCAGTCGCGCGAAAGGATCGTATGGAGTATCAACGCCGCAGTGGCATCCTTCTCCACCCAACCGCGTTGCCGGGCCGCTATGGCATTGGCACACTTGATCAAGCAGCCTATCAGTGGGTAGATTTTCTACATGGCACGCGGCAGGGTCTTTGGCAGGTATTACCCTTGGGGCCGACCGGCTATGGCGATAGTCCCTACCAAAGCTTCAGCACATTTGCCGGCAATCCCTACTTGATCAGCCTGGATGCGTTGGTCGCGGAGGGATTATTGCCCGCCAGTGCCCTGGAACAAACGCCTGTCTTTGCCCCCGATCGCGTGGACTATGGCACGATCTATACCTGGAAGTTGCCGCTATTGCGCCAGGCCGCCGATCAATTTAGCCAGCAGGCTACTGCGGTGCAGCGCGCTGAATTTGATCACTTCTGCACCGAGCAGGCGGAATGGCTAGAAGACTTTGCCCTCTTTATGGCGCTCAAAGATGCCCACAACGGTCAAGCCTGGACGCAATGGGCGATGCCGTTGCGCAGCCGTCAACCCGCTGCTTTGCAAGCGGCCACCGTGCAGAATGCGGCCACCATGCACGCCCACAAGTTTAATCAGTGGCTCTTCTTTCGCCAATGGCAAGCGCTGAAAGGCTATGCCAATGCTAAAGATATCCAGATCATTGGCGATATTCCGATCTTCGTCGCCCTGGACAGCGCCGATACCTGGACGAATCCTGGTGAATTTTTCCTGGACGAGACCTTTCAGCCCACGGTAGTCGCTGGGGTGCCGCCCGACTATTTTAGCGCCACCGGTCAACTGTGGGGCAATCCGCTCTATCATTGGGAAAAAATGCAAGCCACCGGCTATGCATGGTGGTTACGCCGCATTCGCGCCGCGCTGCAACTCTATGACATTGTGCGCATTGATCACTTTCGGGGCTTTGCCAGCTATTGGGAAGTGCCCGCCGGTGAGGAGACGGCGATCAACGGTCAATGGATGGCCGGGCCGGGAGCCGACTTTTTTGCCGCGGTGCAAGCCGCCCTGGGTGAACTGCCGATCATTGCCGAAGATCTGGGCGAGATTACACCCGACGTGATCGAACTGCGCGATCAATTTGCGCTGCCCGGCATGAAGATTCTCCAATTCGCCTTTAGCGGCGATGCCAGCGACAAATTTCTGCCCCACAACTACACATCCAATTTCGTGGTCTATACGGGCACGCACGATAACGACACGACGGTTGGTTGGTATCACGAAAGCGCGACCGAATACGAGCGCGATCATTTCCGCCGCTATGCGCGCACCGATGGCAAGGATCCGGCCTGGACGCTGATCGACATGGCTTGGCGCAGTGTGGCGGTTATGGCCTTGGCCCCGCTGCAAGATCTGCTGGCGCTTGGTTCCGCAGCGCGCATGAACTTTCCGGGTCGCGCCGAAGGCAACTGGAGTTGGCGCTTTACCGCCGACCAGCTAAACACATTGGTCGCCGCCCGCCTGCGCGAGGCCACGCTTCTCTATGGCCGCGATCCGGCAATCTATGCCAAAGCCGTCACAACGGACGAGCAATAAAATCCATGTTGGATCCGCAAGCCGCCGGCAACGATGATTTTGTGACAGCGCGTAGCAGGGCTTGGCCGAGTAGGCTGGTCACACTCCTGGCTTTAAGTGCAATTGTGCTGGGCAATCTGCTGGGCAGTTGGCATTGGGTGCGCACCAACGTCACCGTGCTGGGCGGTGATTCGGCGGGCTATCTCGAAGATTCACTCCGTTTTGCCGATCTGCTTGCCACACCCTCGCTGCGCGCCTTTTTCCAAGTTTTAACCTACGATGATTATCGCCCGCCGCTGCTCTTTTTGGCGGTGCAGCCCTTCTACACGTTTTTTGGCCGGCATGAAGATAGCGCGCAGATTTTTAATGTTCTCTGCTTGGCGGCGGTCATTGGCCTGACTTATCTGTTGGGCGCGACGTTGGGCAATCGGCGGACCGGCTTGTTGGCCGCGCTGCTGGTGGGCCTCTTGCCGATGATGGCGGCCATGGCCCGGCTCTTTTACACCGAGATTTTTCTTACCGCCATGGTGGTGTTGAATCTGCTGGCGCTGGTGCGCAGTCAGCACTTTGCGCGGCGGGGTTGGTCGCTCTGGTGGGGTGCCAGCCTGGGCGTGGGCTTGCTGATCAAGTGGACAATGCCCATCTACCTTGTGCTGCCGGTGATTGCGCAATTGTGGGGCCAAAATGTTGATCAGTGGCAAGATTTTCGTCAGCATCGTCGGCGCTTGTTGCTGGCGCTGATCGGCGGCTTGGTGCTGAGCACGCTCTGGTTTTGGCCCAGTCGCGCCATCGCACAACAGTTGCTGCTGGGCGATGGTTTGTGGCTGGGGTGGTTTCTGATTGCGACCTTGTTGCTCTATGCAGGGTTCGCCACCCCGACACGCACCACCAATTTCTGGACCGCGCTGGCATTGAGTGGGGCGATTGCCAGCTTGTGGTATTTGCCCCATGCCAATTTTGCTGCCCATCTCTTGGCCGAGGATACGGCGCGCGGGCAAGAGAGCGCTAGCCTGCTCAATGGGTACAATTATCTGCGGAATTTTGTTTACCTGTACGAGCAACATTTGGGCATGTTGGCCTGGTGGATATTTCTGCCCTCGCTTTTGTTGCCTTGGCTCTACCGCCTAGTGCGTCGGCAACCTGTGCCACGTCACGCGGCGCTGCTCTGGGGCAGCCTACTTTCGGCTTTTCTGGCCTTATCGGTGATCGACCAAAGTAATGCGCGCAATCTTGTTCCCTTGTTGCCGGGCATTGCCGTCCTCGCCGCGCTGAGTCTGCGCTTTTATCCCTGGCGCTTGGCCGTCGCGATCGGGGCCTTGTGGATCAGCGTCTTTGCGCTACAGTGGACTCTTTTTACCTTTGATGGCATGAGCGCGTTCTATGCGCGCACTGCGCCCCTCTGGGCCATGGAGAATTATGCCGCCCCACCGGCCAGCCGCAGCACGTCGCCCCAATATGCCATCCAGGCCGATGTCTTGACGCTGATTACCGGAGGCCAGACTGAAAAGCAACGGCTTGGGATTTTGATTCATGGGCGGTCGCTGCATCGTGGTAGCTTTCGCTATTATATTGGTGCCAATCGCCTGAACGCCGAGGTTGTTCCGCTCACTTCGGAGCTGTCGCGCGGCTGGTACGATACCCTTTCTGCACCGTGGGTGTTGGTCAAGGATGGCAGTGACCATGATATCAGCCCACCGGCCCAGGATGTGATGCGGCGCATCTTGGCTGGCGACCCCATCTTTCATACGCTCTATCAAGAGGTCAAGCGCTATCCGTTGCCCAATCACGAAACCGCGTATCTCTATCATCGCAGCCGCGGCCCTGGTCGGCCATTGGATCTACCCCTGCAACTCGCCGAGACGCTTGGCGTGGCCGACGCGGTGCGCGCCGCCTGGAGCCCCTATTCGTCGCTGATCTATGCCAATCCCAGTTTGGCGGTCTGGGTGGGTATCCATGATCCCGCGCGCGAACGGGTCACGATTCTTCCAGATCAAGATGCGTTACCGGCAAACGACTTAGAAACGCTGACAGACACGCTTCTGGTTGTGTGGAATTATGAGGCGACGGCTCTGAAAACATGGTTCGACGCCCACGCTTTTCGCACCTATGAAGTGGGCAACGACTTTGCTTCCGTTGCTGTCTATGGCCGCCCAACGCAGCCGCTCCAGCCAATCGTCACCGACGCGGCTTGGGGGGATTTTCGTATGACCGCGGTGACAAGTCTGCCCCACCTGCATCCTGGTGAGGTGTTGCCCCTGACCTTCCAGGTAGCGGGCGATCTGCCTGCAGGCGTTAAACTCTCGCTGCGTTTGCTGGATGCCCAACAGACGGTGCTTGCCAGCCACGACCGCCCGCTGCAAATGGCCGATCGATTGGGTCTCTTCATTCCAACGGCTACCTCACCCGGTGAGTATACCGTCGTAGCAATTGTTTATGATGAAGCCAGCTTGCTACCCCTGCCCGATCAGAGGGGCACAGCACTAACCGAACTATTTACGCTCACCGTGTTAGCGCCATAAAAACCTTTATGGCGCGGTGATGGTAATGGTTGCCAAGCGGTAAGAATCTGTGCCATCCGCTGTCAAGAGGCGTGTGTTGGTCAGCGGATCATAGAGTCCACTGATTAGGCGGTACTCACCCGGCGCGATGGTGGCGGGCAGGTGCAACGCATAGCGTTCTTCCACCCAGATTCCTGGTTCCCAAGCGCCAGTGGGATAAAAATCGTTGAGCGGCGGGCGATCATTTTGCGCCAGCGGCACACCCGTTGCATCCACCAAGTGGACGAAGAGCGTATAGTCGCGCGTTGGTTGTACCGTCGCCGACCACACCAGCCGCACCGGCAAGGTGTCCCCGGCTGTGAACGTAGACGAAATCGCGTCGGCCCCCACCAAAACCATGCCATCTTGCCAGGCCGCGTTCAAACGCTGGGTTGGTGCCTGTGGCAATCCCTTTTGAAACCAGGCGACGGGTGCTGGATCAGCGAGCGGTTCCACCGTTGCCGCGCTGTAGGCCAGCACTTCCACCCGATAAATGCCATCTGCCAGATCGGTTGGCAGCGTAAGCGTTTTGGGGTCAGGCAGGGGCATGTCAAAGAAGAGATTGGTGGGGATC
Organism: Caldilineaceae bacterium; assembly: GCA_034437715.1. Taxonomy (GTDB): domain Bacteria; phylum Chloroflexota; class Anaerolineae; order Caldilineales; family Caldilineaceae; genus JAHBVH01. Next base: position 3,937 of record DAOTTR010000748.1, on the reverse strand, counting down.
AAGCCGCGCGCTGGCGGGCCATCCATGCGGCTGATCAGTTGACTGTTGACATCCACCAGACGTAGCGATGTATTGATCTGTGCGTGAATCGGCGCGACCGCTTGCCAAAAAAGGGTGATCGGCACTTGTACCTTGGCCCCGATACCGGCCCATGCATAGCCCACCAGGGCCAGCGGACCAAAGGCAAGTGGTGGTTCGAGTGGCTGCATCACCGCGTATACCGGCGGTGCGCGCCAGCCGTCGGCGCGCAAGACCATCACCCCCTGCGCGCTGTAGGCCAGATCAAACTGTTCGATCACCATGCGCACAAAATCGGCTTCGTAGCGCGTGGCAAGCCGAAAGCTGTCGGTGACAAACCAGGCGCGCGCGGTTGTTTGGAGCACGCTTTGCAACTGTGCCGCGCTTGCCAACAGGGTTGCGCCCGACCAGCGATCGATCAAGACGCCATTGCGCGGGATCACAAATTCTGCATAGCCACGCTGGATCGCATAATAATCACACGGGCCAAGCACCAGCGCACAAGCTGGCGGCTGGGGCGAAAGCACCACATCGGCGGGCTGGCGCACATCGGCCAACCAGCCCAAGGCCAAGTCATAGCCTTCTACTTGTTGACGCAGGACAACCTGCGCTTGCGGCCACAGCGTGAGGCAAATCAGACCGCTGATCGCGGTGAGGCTCAGCCATTGCAGCCAGCGATAGGCGGCCAAGCGATCCAATATGAGTCCAATCCCCGCCGCGCCGACCAGCAACCAGAGTGGTTGGATAAAAAAGAGATAGCGCCCTTCGCGCCAACTGGTACCCACCAAGGTAAAGACAACGGCCAGCACAAAGCATAGTTGTAAGAGCAGAAAGAGCGTCGCTTGGTGTTGGCGTGGCAATTGTGCCAGTCGCCACTGCTGGCGCGCCAAGCCGATCAACGCCACGCCCAGCGCAAAGAGCAGGCCCAGCGTCCACACCAAGCGATCTGGCGCAACGAATAGGGGACTGTAGGTCTGCCACGCGCCTGGCAGATCAAAGATCATGCCCACATAGGGGCGCTGTGTCTGGATCGTCTCGAAGTAGCCGGGTTGGCCGATCTTTTCCAGGGCATAGCGCAAGATCAGCGCGAGGATGCACACGACATGGCTCCAAAAAACAGGCTTTAGCAGCAAGAAGCGCCAGCCGCGCCAGAGGATCTGGCCCATGACGAGTGAGGGATAGATCAACACCATCTCTTCATGCGAAAAGAGCGCCAGGATAAAGCAGAGCGCAAAGAACGCTTGACGGCGAGCCAAACGCCGTTTGTCTGCTGTTTCTACGAATCCAGCAAACGCGGCCCACACGACCAACAGCGTGAAAAATTGCAACTGGGCATAAAAACGCGCCCGCCCACTCCAGAGAATCGCCTCGGGTAGCAGCGCCAAACCGAGCGCGGCCAGCAGCCCCACCGCTTCCTGCCACAGCCGCCGCCCCATGATCCACAGCGCGCTAATCGTCGCCAGCCCAAAGAGAATGCTGGGCAGCCGGCCTATCATATAGCTGAAGCCAAAGAGCGCCAGAAACGCCGCCTCGATATAGGTAGACAGGAGACCGCGCGTATAGAGCACACCACTAGGCATGATCGGCACGCCCAAGGTCTGCACCCTGCGCGCCGCCCACAGGGTGGTAAATTCATCGACATAGAGACTGATCGTCTGGGCATAGCGCCAGCGTAGCCCAAAGGCCACAATCAGAATCAAGCCCAGAATCCCCAAACTAACGCTTTTCTTGATCATTCAGTATGTAACCCTGCGTTGCGTACAAGTAATGGGAAGGAAAAAGTGCAGGAAAAATCGCCGTCCACTCCAGCCAAGGGAACTATGGTTGCCGGCTTTAAGCCCCGTTCACGGGGCGTTGTTCTGTAGCCCTGTGGCTTTAGCCCAGGGCGTCAAGATCGGCACTACTGGGTACCCGGCACACTAAAGGTACCAACGGTTACAAAATCGCCAATCACTGCTTCATTTTGCAGTACGGGCAAGCGGCCATTGGCCAGCGTATAGAGTCCGACGCGCACTGTATACTCGCCGGCGGGCAATTCAGTGGGCAAGGCGAGTCGATAATCATCTAACAAGCGCAGGCCCGGTTCCCAGAGCCGCGTGGGGGCAAAGCCAGCCAGCGGCGGCTGATCCTGCTGGGCGACAGTGACACCCTCGGCATTCACCACATGCACAAAGATGGTGTAATCAGTGGCGCTGTTCGCCAGACTTTCCCACAGCAATTGAAAGGTGAGCTCGGCCCCAGGGTCAAGCTGGGGCGGCAACGCCGCGACCGCCAGCGAGAAATTATCGCCCAATTGCCAGGAGGAAGTAATCGGCGGCGTGATCGCCAGCATGGCCCCGACCTGCAAGAGCGCTACTGCGCGCGCCGTGGCGGGCAACGGCTGATCGCTGTCCGTGGACGTCACCGGCAGTGGATCAAAGGTAGCTGGATCGTAGAAACTGATTTCAAAGCGATAGAGGCCAGCCGGTGTTTCTGGTGGAATGGTTACCGTATGCCCATCGGGACGAATTTCGCGCAGCGGCCAGTAGCGCGTGGGCGCGCCCCATGGCCAGCCCTCATCGCGCCAAACTTCCGTGCCATCTTGCCCAACCAGTCGTAGGAGCACATTATAATTGATCTCCATGGCGGCCAGACTTTGCAAATAGAGAATCGCCTGAAACTGATCGCCCGCCGCGGCCTGCTGTTGGGCAAATTCATAGGCCAGCAGCCGGATCTGACCGCCAAAATCGGCGGTGCTGTTCTTGCCGATCTCGACAAAGGGCGGCAGCGCGCTGTTGCGCATATCATAGATGCGCGCCAATTCGATCCCGCGGAACCGTACCACATGCACCGGCGTCTGTTGCGCAAAATAGTCGAGCACCGCCGGCGAAGGCAATTGGCGTTGCCATTGGTTGACATAGAGCACGGCATAGTCCGTATCAAACCAGAGCAGCGGCGATTCGTAGCCCAGGCTCACCTCTTGGCCCTTGAAATAGTAGGAGAAAGGCCCGTCGGCATACCACGCCACCACGCGCAAATTTTCGGCGTCTGGTTGTTGATTGAGCCACGCCGCGGCCGCTTCCAAGCCTTCGCCCCACCCCACAAAAAGCACCGCCGGTGCCGTGCGGCTGCCGCCCAACAGCGGATTGAAGTAGGTCAGATAGTAGGGATAGTGGAGAAAGCCGGGCAGCGCGTGCAGTAGGAAAATCAGCGAAAAGATGACAAGGTGGCTGGATGACAAGGTGACCAGTCGCGGCACGGCGATGCGTTGGACCACAGGTTGCAACAGCGCCAGCCAGCCCAGCAGCGCCACAATGTCAAGCGCCAGCAGGCTGGGCAGCATGTAGCGGTCGAACTTCTTGGCCCCAATCGACATGCCAAGGGCCAAGACTAGGGCAAAGAGACAGAGCGCACCAGCACTGCGCCGGATCGTTGTTTGGGCAAAGAGTGCGCGCTGTTGCCAGCCATAGAGCAACGCGATCCCCAAACCGATCAAGGTGGCGGGAGTTGTGCGCCAGAGGAAGGCAACGGGATAGAAGAAAATGCCCGGATCGTCAATCGGGTGGCCCAGGAAATAATTGACTGTGGTGTGGCGCTCGACATAGACGCCCATCTCGACGCTCATGCGCCGCAACGTGGCAAGCGGATCCAGCCACATGGCCGGCCAGAGCAGCACAAAGGTGAGTGTCGCCACCATGCCCCAACCCACATATCCCAACAGCAAAGGGCGATTCATGCGGAAAAATGTGCGGAATCGCTGGTGCGGGTTGCCAATCGACGCATTGAAATCGCTAGGACTAAAATGCTTGTTACCCACAGGGTGCAGCGCTTGCCACGCTACCAAGAGCGCGCCCGTGGGCACCAGAAAAATCGCCGGCGTTTTGGTCAGCCACGCCAACCCCATGACCACGCCCGACGTCACCAGATAGCGGCGTTGTTG
>DAOTTR010000747.1:0-2571 GCA_034437715.1 Caldilineaceae bacterium | reverse complement strand
GCGAAATATTTGGGTGCTCAGAATTCGGCGGGCATTCTCTGTGGCAGCGCCGATCTGATTCATGCGGCCAAGCTCAACAGCTTTATTGGCTACGAAGCACAACGCTCGCGCAGTGTCGGCCGCGGCTATAAACTTGATCGCCAGGAAGTGATCGGGGTCACGGTGGCGCTGCGCGAGTGGCTGACCATGGATCACGAAGAGCGCCTGCAACAACAGAGTGATCGCATTGACACGATCCGCAATGCCCTGGCCGACCTGCCGCATGTTGCAACCGAGCAAGTCTGGGACCCTGAACGTGAAGCGTGGATGCAGTTGCGCATTACGGTGGCCGATGCCGACGATGCCAAACTCAATGCGCTTTGCGAAGAATTGCGCACAGGCGATCCCAGCATCTGGCTCCGCCCCACCTTTGAAGGCGGTCAACTGGCAGTCATGGTCAACACCATGCAAGACGACGACGCGGCCATCGTAGGCCGCCGCCTGCGCGAGGTACTGGGCGCATGACCCACTCACTCACGATTCTTGGCGGGGGCAATACAGCCTTTGCCGTGGCCGCCAATCTGGCGCTGCGGGGCTTTGCGATTACAATCTATGAACATCCCCACTTTGCCAGCGCGCTGGAACCGATCCAGCACAACCGCACAATCCGCTTGCTCGGTGTGGCAGAACAGGGCAATGCCACGCTTGCCCACGTCACCACCGATCTGGCCGCAGCACTGCGCAATGATCTGCTGCTGCTGATTGTACCGGCCTATGCCCACAAACCCTTTGCCGAGACGTGTGCGCCCCATCTACGCGATGGACACATGCTGGTGATCACCCCTGGCACATTGGGTGCGCTGGAATTTGCTCAGATCGTCCGCGCTACGGGCAACAGCAGCGACATCGCCTTTGCCGAAACCGATACCGCGCCCTATGTTTGTCGCAAAACCGCGCCCGACACGGCTACGATCTGGGGCGTGGTAAGTGGACTAGGGTTGGGCGTCTACCCGGCCAGCAAAACTCAAGCCGTCGCCGACGCGCTACAGACAGTCTTCACCGTCAATGGGAAATCTGACACACGTTCGGCGATTGTCACCTATCCCAATGTGCTGGCGTGTGGTCTCTCGGCCATGAATCCGGTGGTGCATCCGGCAGGGGTGCTGATGAATGCCGGGCGCGTCGAATATAGCCGCGGCGATTTTTACTTTTACGAAGAAGGCGTGTCACCCACCGTCGCCCAGGTGATTTATGGTGTCGATGGCGAACGCCGGGCGATTGGGCGCGCGTTGGGCTTTGATCTGTTGCCCGTCGACGAGGCGTTTCACAATGGGGGCTTTGGTCCCAAAGGCGATCTGTGGGCCACCATCAATGGCAGCCGCATGTTGACCCAATTGCGGGCTCCCGGTGCCATCAACACGCGCTGGCTGACCGAGGATATCCCTTATGGCATTGGTGCCTGGAGTCGGCTCGGCGCACAACTGGGGGTAGCGACACCGCTCATGGATGCGCTGGTGACGCTGGCCAGCGTGGCACTGGGCCAGGACTTCAAACAAGCGACACGCACGCCAGAACGGCTTGGCTTGGCCGGGATGGGTGCTGCCGCCATGGTCCAGCATGTGGCGTAAGCGCAGAAACGCTGTCAGCAGATTCTGGGAGCGGATGAAACAGATTCAGCCAAAACCAGTTGCTTCCAGACGTAGTTAGCAGAACGGATTTAGAAATCCGGCGAGAGCCCCCTGGGAACGCCGCCAGGATGGCGGCGTTCCCAGGAGTGAAAATTCATCAATGGTAGTACACCGTAGCGTAAGTTTTGCTGGTTTACTGTAGGTCACGTTTGCAACGTGACAATCTACCCAAGACCATAGCCGCGCCCGAGCCAAGCCTTGCGCCGCTGGTGCGGTTACAAAGCGACTGGTTTGCATGGAACGAGCCTGTCACGTACCATACGTGACCTACCAATGCTGCCTAATCCTGCATAATTTCGGTAACGCTCTACTAGTTTCGTGCTTAGCTTATTGATCTTATCGACTGCGACTGCGAAGAATTACTTCTAAGAAAGAGAGACCTATGTCCCAACTCGATCCCTACTTACAACGCAAAGCCGCGGTGCTGGCACAACGGCGTGCGCAATTTCAGGAAAATCCGGCGGCAGCGCTAGTGCCGCTCAAAGCCACGGCGCATGTGGCGGGCAACACAGGCGTGCGGCCCGTCAAGATGGGCGACTACATTGTGGTCAGCGACTCAGCACCGGGCTTGGCTGGCCATTCCCTGGGACCTAGCTCGCCAGAAATGTTACTCGGGGCGCTGGCCAGTTGTCTGGTGCATACGTATTTGCTGCAAGCAACCCTGCTCAACTTTCCGCTGGATCATGTGGAAGTGGTGATCGAAGGCGCGCTGGATATGACAGGGGTTGTCGGCCTGCCCGCCGAGGGTCCGCTTAAGCTGGAAGGCTTACGCTATACGCCGACCATTACCGCCAACGCCTCGGACGAAGCGATTGCGCAACTGCATGAGGCCGTCGAGCAGACCTGTGCCGTTCTCAATACGCTGCGCAGCCCAATGACGGTGGCGCGCAAGGACTAGCCGATT
>DAOTTR010000746.1:0-10201 GCA_034437715.1 Caldilineaceae bacterium | reverse complement strand
GTTGAGCAATTCGACGATAGCATTATGCCAGTAAAATGAGGGCTTTAACCTGTTTATGCCCCCAATTTGCCTAGAAAAACGCTAATTTTCGGGCTAAATTTTGAATTTACAATTGCTGGTGCCTGATTAACTGCCGTGGTATCTACGCCCAACTGTACTAGTACAGTGTTATCGAAATTATGCGGGAGTAGGCTGCATTCGTAGGTCACGTTTGGTACGTGACAGACTCGTTGCATGCAAACCAGCCGGTTTGTAACCGAACAAGCGTCGCAAGGCTTAGCTCGGGCGCGGTTGTGGGCTTGGCCAGATTGTCACATGCCAAACGTGACCTACAGTAAACCATCAAAACTTACCAAACGCTGTACTAGCCCTCACTGCCAGTAAAGAAATGCTGGTTCTACACGCTCGGCGTCCAAGGCGCAGAGCGCCTCATCTTGCATTCCACGCAGAGCGTGGAACGAGCATTCTTCACGAACGTAATGGCAGTTACGCCCAAGCACCTTTCGCCAACATGCCGCCATCAATATTCACATAGGAGCCGGTCATGAACGAGGCTTTGTCGCTGGCCAGGAAAAGCACAACATTGGCAATCTCCTCTGGTTGACCAATGCGCCCGATAGGATGGGTGCGTGCCGCGGCTTCGCGCAGGGCTTGCACGCTCCTGCTCCCTTCTAGGGCTAGTGGCGTCTCGATTGTGCCGGGGTTGACAGCCAAGACCCGAATATTGTCCTTGGCATATTCCAGGGAAAGCTGGCGGGTGAGCGAAAGATCGCCGCCTTTGCTGGCCGCGTAGGGCGCAACCCCCAGCGCCGACTGAATGCCCTGTACGCTGGCTGTGTTGATGATCACCCCGCCACCCCGTTTCTTCATCTCGGGCACGCTATATTTGGTCATCAGAAAGCGGCTTTTGAGATTGACGTTAATAATGCGATCCCACATCTCTTCGGTCAGTTCGTGGGCCGGCATATAACTGGTGGTAGGCTGAATGCCGACATTGTTGCAGACAATGTCCACGCCGCCAAACTCGCTCACGGCTTTGTCCACCAATGCCTTGCATTCGGCAGACTGACTCACATCCGCCTTGACGAAAAGCAATTTCCCCTCGGCATCTTTACCTGCCTGGGTAATCTCGGCCCCGGCAGCTTCGTCCACATCGGCACAGGCGACATTGGCCCCGGCCCGCGCAAAGCTCAAGCTGATGGCGCGCCCAATCCCTTTGGCACCACCGGTGACAATCACAGTTTTGTTGCTAAACTCTCCCATTGGTTCCTCCTACTGTTGTGGTCTTGCTTGATCTTGTATCGACTGCAGTCTGGTGGCAGCCAAGGCACAATAGGCCTCGGCAATATCAAACCCCACATAGTGGCGTTGATTTTGCTGCGCGGCTACCGCCGTGGTTCCCGACCCCATGAAGGGATCTAACACCACATCCTCCATATATGAATAGAGGCGGATCACACGCTCGGCCAGGGCGATGGGAAAGGGCGCGGGGTGCCCCACGCGCTTGGCCGATTCGGCGGGAATCTCCCAGATCGAGAGCGTCGCCGCCATAAACTCATCGCGCCCAATATCCGATGCGCCTTTATCGGGGCGCGCAAAGTGTTCTTTAGTAAAGACCAGCAAATATTCATGGATATCGCGCAGGCGCGGCGCTTTGGCGCTTTGCCAACTGCCCCAGGCACAATTGCCACTCGCCCCTTTGGCCTTGCGCCAGATGATCTCGCCCATGGGCAGAAAGCCCACCGCCTGATGAATCGTATAGAAATGGGCGTGCAGGGGAATATAGGGTTTGCGGCCCAAGTTGGCAATATTCACCACATAGCGCCCCCCTGGGCAAAGCACGCGATAGACCTCGCTTGCCACCTGTTGAATCAACGCCAGATACGCTTCCAGGCTCATATCATCGTCATAATCCTTGCCGACATTGTAGGGAGGCGAGGTGAAGGCCAGCCCAACGCTGTTGTCGGGGATGGGCGTCATGGCGGTGGCCGATTGGCAGTAGATCCGATCCGCCCATGTAGCCATGTCGGCTGCTGGATTGGGGAGTGACGCAATCTCTGTGGCTGCGGTCAGCGTTGGGGGAGGCGCGTCTGCGGCTGCCTTGCCATAGAGATTGCGCGCATAGAAGGTCGATGCGTCGTGTGACTCACGTTTGCCAATGCCAAAGGAGGAGGTGGTTGTTTTCTTCATAATGGAAAGTATAGCACAGGGCGAAAAAATATTACAACGGATTTCAGACAGGCACAGATTGATAGAGGTAAATAGGCATTCGCATGACAGTCACTGCCAATGTGTAAAGCAAGGCGTTCTTGGACACGGAGCAAATCATTAAAATGAAGAAGAATCGTTGTCGTGCGGCCTTCTGGTGTTAGCGGGATAATAATGCTATTGTCATAGCGAAAGTATTCATCCCACGATTGGGTGCGTGAATTAAATAGGGGAGCTAGCTGCGTTCAATTTGAGAAGCGGAGTTGCGCTATAGCGTGCCGGGGACTGCCCAACTGTAGATCTCTACTGAGAACTTTTCCTGAGCAGTCCCCGGCACGCTGATCATTGCTATATCAAACTCCGGTTTTCATTCTGATTTGAGTATAGCTGAGCAGTTTGGGGATCAAAAGAGGCAATATCGCTGCCTTTGTAGCGATTACACTCAAAACAGGCGAATGCTAAGTTGTCAAGGGTGGTTTGGCCGCCATGTTTCTGGGCAATTACATGGTCAACCTCGTGTGAAAAGAAACTGACTTGCGGTTTGCTACAATATTCACAGCAGCCGTTTTGCGCGGATAAAAATGGCGCGGCGCAAAGCTTCTGGAATATAGGTAGCCATTAGTTTTCAGGCGTTAGGTAGGGCAAAGCGCGTGCTTTGAGCATTGTAATGAGGGGGTTAATCCTTACGTATTCATCAAGCTCTTTGGCCTCTGCTGCGGGGAGCATCCCTGTCTGATTTCTTTCTAAGAGTTCATTCACACGCGCCTGCATCGCCGGGGTTGGCCCAAAGTCTAGTAGTTCTGCTGCTGAAGGTTGGCTGACCAAAAACTCCAAAATGTATTGATAGATTTCATTGGGCAGTGGCGACAGTTGCTGCAAGCCGTAGGCCAATACTTCTGGCAACCGATCACCATTGGCTGCGAGCTCTGCCGCCAATGGCTCTGGCACCTGAATCGTCATCTCAAGCATGAACCTATACCTCCTGTCCACTCAGAGACACTCCAGCACAAATACCCTGGGTGATTAGTACGACAACGTTAAATTTCATCACCTTGCTGCTCTGAATGAATTCAGAGCCTAGGATAGAAAACGTGTTTAAACACGTTTGCCGTCGCAGGTGTTGAATGAATTCAACACCGATTTAACGTTGTCGTATTAGTATCTCATGTTACGCAAGGTAGGGGCATGAGGGGGGTGGCGGATAAAACTTACGTTTTTCCCGTAATTTTCTTCGCCCCCCCCTCGTGCCCGTCTTGATCTAGATCATTGGGCAAGGATGGGCACAAGGGCGGCGGCGAATCAAGTCACGGGTCTTACCAAAGGTTGAGCCGCCGCCCACCTCATGCCCCTACGCAGCTTGTCATTACGCCTGCGTAACATGCGTTAGTATAACATAGGCTGGCGTAAGAGCCTGCCGAAGCCATCGCCCGCTACGCCGGTGAGGTCTACATTCAGCACAATCCTGCTGTGGCCGATGGCCAGGAAGCCTTCATCGCGTATTTCATGCGCATGGCAAAGGAATACTCCGGCAAGCGCGTTCACTTCGAGCGGGTGATTGCCGAGGACAGCTATGTCGTTCTCCATTGTTATCAGGAGTGGCCGGGCGATAGTGATTGGGCAGGCATCGATATCTTCCGGCTGGATGACAACGGCAAAATCGTCGAGCATGGGGATGTATTATAGCGTGTACAAGCGCACGCGGCCAACGCCAATACGATGTTCTGAGGCGCGGGGAGTGGTAGGGTCACCGCGCCTACCACTCGCACACTATGCCTTTACCCTGTGATCAACCGCACACCCTGGCTATCTTGCACGCCACTGCTCTCCTCCTCGCTATCCGCTATACTCTCCTTACGAACAAATTGAACCCTTCATCGCCGCTGAACTTGCCCGTCAATCTACCGCTTTCGCTATTCAATAAGGAGAGAAGTCTATGAATCATTCACCACCGAGACGCGTTGTGGTCTATCTGCTGCGTCTCTTCCTGCTCATCAGTCTTGTGATCCCGCAAGCACCCATGGCGGTGCTCGCCGCGCCAGCCGCTGCCCCAGTGCTTGCCCCCCTCCAGCAAGCGGCCTGTCCGGCTGGCCCTTCTGCGCTGCCCCAACTGGTTGATCGGACAGATTTCTGTGTGCGTTACAATCAAGCCAATACGACCTTGGCCCAGGCCACAACCGTTGCCGATCTCACCCAGCAATATTGGGATCGCTACACCGCCGATTTTGGCTTCCGCGCACCCCTCTTTACCGATAAGCTCGTGGTCGAAATCCGCAACAATGCCGCCTGTAACGGTGCGACCGACGCGGGCGTCAATTGGATGTTTATGAACAATGGCTGTTTCACCCCCGACGGTGTCATGGCCCAAACCACCGGCCATGAACTTTTTCATCGCGTCCAACTGGCCTATGGCGATGATCTGTCGGCGGGCTTCTGGCTCTTTGAAGGCACCGCCCGTGCCATGGAAGATCTGGCCTTTGCCAACATTGACAATTGGGTCAATGCCATGACCGCGGCTTTCTCTTTCAATCAGCAGGTCAACACCTATTTGAATAATACCAATGTGGACATTACCAGCGTACCCCAGCGCTACAATTCGGCGCTCTGGTGGAAATATTTCAGCGAACGCTATGGCACCACGGCCACCGAGCCACAACGAGGCGTGGACGCGTTGCGTGTGCTCTGGGAAAGCGCGGAAACGCAAGATGATATTGCGGCGGTCAACAGCGCGCTGAGTACGCTGGGTGCGGGCACGAACTTTGATGCCGCCTTCCGCCGCTTTGTCGCCGCCAACTGGGCCAAAGACCTGACCAATCAGCCTGATGTTTCATTTAATTATCTAGACGAAGATGAAGCGGGCAATCCCGCACCCTATGGCCCTATCAACCCGACTAACGGTGGTTCGATTACAGCGGGTACGTCCGCCAGCTTCTCTAATCAAATGATTAGTCGCTATGGTGCACGCTACTTCAGCGCGACCCCTGGCGCGAGCTGCCCTGTGATCAACGCCACCTTCCATACCGATAATGGTCCGGCGTTTTACCATGTGATCACGGAAAAAGCAGGCGTACTAGCCAGCCAAGTGGAAAACAGCGGTAACACCGACTGGAGCCAATCGTTCTTTAATGACGGCATCACGCGCATTGTGGCGATTGCCGGTGCTACGAATAACAGTGCCCAGGTCGATGTGACATTGCAATGTGTCAACCCGGTCATCGACATCAAGCTGCCCAACAGCGGTGCCGTCGCCAAGGTCGGTCCTTTTGATGGCCCCGGCAAGTTCTTGGCGCAGGTGCTCGTCACCAATGGCGCGCCCAACGGGCCCGTCGTCGGTGGCCTCACGGTCAACGATTTCAAGGCGCGCGTCAATGGCCAGAATGCGCTGGTCACCGCTGGCGGTTTTGTGCAAGAGCAGTACTGGCTGGTGATCCAAGCGCCCAGCCAAGGCGCAAATGGCACCTATGATCTAGAAATTACGTTGGAAGCGGCGGGCACAGCCACCACCATTGCCACCGACACCAATGCCACCAGCGTCCAATATACGCCCGACCACGTTGATCAAGTGTTAGTCATCGACCGCTCTGGCTCCATGTCTAGCGACAACAAGATGGGTGCTGCACGCGACGCGGCCAATTTCTATGTCGACATTACACGGAACAATGATGGTCTGGCCGTCGTGCCTTTTGATCACAACGTGTCGCCTGCGCCGTTTGCCATGCAAGCTGTCGATATTTTTGTGCGTGGCAACGCCCACACCTATATCAATGGTCTCTTCCCGGGCGGCGCAACCAGTATTGGCGATGGCATGAATGCCGCCGTCGCGCAACGCACAGGTAGCCCCACGGGCAACCCACAATGTTCGTTTGTCTTGCTCTCTGATGGTATGGAGAATAATTCACTCTTCTGGAGTGATGTCGAGGCCGCCGTGCAAGCGACCACTTGCCCGGTCACGTCGATTGCCTTTGGCTCAGCGGCTGATGAGACGCTCATGCAGGAGATCGCGATCGCGACCGGCGGTGCCTTCTTCTATAACGATGTCTATGTCAGCGCCGTGAGCGCGGCCAGTGTGGATGCCATGGCCGCCACAACTGCCGACACAGGGCTTGATCTGGCTAGTACCTATGAATATGCCCAGGCTAGGAGCGAGGGCCGTCAGCGTTTGCTCAACCAGCGCGGGGTTGTGCCCAATAGCTTTAATGGACCCGGTGCGGATCGGCAGCACAGTGTCCTCGTCGATGGCTCGGTTAAGGAAGCGCTCTTTGCCCTCAAGTGGAACGATGGTGGCTGCCAGGAATTCTGCCCAGAACTCAGCCTGCGCCTGCTTGCGCCCGATGGCAAGGAATATACTGAAAAGGCAATTGAGTACACCTTTAAAGACACGGCTAGCGGTCATGTTGGTTGGCGCATTGCCAACCCCACCCCTGGCAAGTGGGAGATCTTTGTCAACCATGCGAACAGGGGCCAATGGCCCGACGTGCCCTATCGCGTCTTTGTCAGTGGTGAGTCCAACCTGACGATCTATCCGTTGTTGCTGCCAGCCGTGCAGAAACTCACAGGTCAGCGCGTGCCGCTCTATGCCCTGATCTCTGGTGAAAAGCCGATTGGCGATGCCCAGGTCCAAGCGATTGTGACCTCGCCCGACGGCACCCAGACCAGCGTGCCCATGTTCGACGACGGCCAACACAACGATGGCAGCGCCGGCGATGGTCTCTATGCGGGAATGTACGCTCGGGTGAACCAGGCGGAACCGGTTGCCCCGGTACGCGAAGAAGGCGGCGAAAAGCTGCCCGATCCCAAGGACGAAGGCTCTTACCAAGTGCAATTCCTGGTGAATCATGCCGAATTTCAGCGCGAAGCCCTCGGTTCATTCGCCGTACTCGAATCGCCCGACGACAATCAGAATCGTCTGCCCGATGTCTACGAAAAAGAGAACAATCTGACCAGCCCCGACGGTGACAACGATCTCGACGGCTTGGATAACTATAGCGAATATCTGATCGGCACCAATCCGAACAATTCGGATACGGATGGCGGCGGCGAAAATGATGGCTCTGAGGTTGAGAAGCAAAAGACGCCCCTCAATCCCAAAGATGACCGCATCCTGCCGCCCGACTTTGTCGATGCGACTGCTGATGTCAACCACATCAAGATCAACTTTGATGTCAAACCGGGCTATCAATTCATGATTCTCTATCGCGCCACCGATCCGAACGGTCCTTGGTCGCTACGGAATCAGGAAGTGCCGCCCACCGGTGAATATCTGGACAGCGATGTCAAGAACGGGCAGCCCTACTACTACAAGCTCATCGCCGTTGATGACAAGGCCCACCGCAGCGCAGTGATTGCCAGCCAGGGCGCGATTGCCAGCGAAGATCCCTTCCAGCCCGAAGCCAAGATTATCATCAATGATGGCGCGGCTACCACAGATAGCCGCCAAGTGAAGCTGAGCTTTGTGCCCTACGAAGACGAAGAATTTTATAACGACATTGTGGAGATGCAGCTCGGCAACACGCCCGATTTGAGCAATGCGCCGTGGCAGCCTTTCCAGAAGCAGATCGACTGGGAATTGGCCGAGACCCAACCGGGCGACCTGGCCCACGTCTATGCCCGCTTCCGCGACGCCGCCGGCAACGAATCGCTGCTGGAAACGGCTATGATTCGCTTCCAGGGTACGGTGGCCTGTATCGACCCGAACCCGAATGCGGGCACAGTCAAAATCGGTGATGTGCCGCTCGATCTGCTGCGCACAGCATCGCAACTGTTGGCCGAAATGCGCGGTGGCCCCATGGCCCCTGGTTGGGATGACGCCCGCCTGAACGAACTGGTGCGCGAACTCTATCGGCCCGACATCTCGGGTGTTGCCTACTATGAATTCCAGGTGCTCAACGGCAATGGCGGTCCAGCCGGTTTTATCATCGTCGCCACCGGCCCGCACGACCATCCGATTCCGCACTGGAACTACCAGGGCGAAACACCGACCCAGAATGTCGCGTGTGATGCCGCCAAGGCCGGCAAGAGTGTGGTCAAATTCTACAAACTCGATGCGCTGGGCTATGCGGGTGAAGATGGCAATGGTCAGCTCGGCGCTATGCCCGGTACACAGATGGTCAAGATCAGTGGCATTGATCCGTCGGTGCTCGATCAGCCAATCGAACTGTCGAGCAGCGAGTGGACCCCCAACAAGGAGACCACCAGCGATGCCGAAGCTGGCGACATTGGCGGCTCGTTGCAGGAAACTGGTCCTGCGCCCTCAAGTAATCTCAAGATCGACGGCTGGGAATCGTGGGATGCGCTCAAGCAGGGTTATACCCAAAGCTACAGCGTCTTCATCGAAGCGTTGAAGCGCGATGCTGCCGAGGATTGGGAAACCAACCGCCTGGCCCGTGAGTATGGCGAAGGCTTGTTCAAAGGCCAGAGCTATGATATCTCACTGCTCTATCCGGGTAATCCAACTGTCCAGATGACTGGTGAAGGCGCGGCCTATATCGACTGGACCGTGATTGCAACCGACAGCGTGCCCTCTATCCTGCGCATCTTTGTGCGGGACGCCGTGCCGGGCAAGGAACTGGCGCTTACGGCCCAAGTGACCTATCCCGCCATCAACGCGGTCAGCGCGGCGAGTGCCCAGGCGCAACCGGAGAGCATCAAGTTTGCCGTGTTGGATAGCGTGAACTCTGTGCCCGGCGAAACCAGCGCGGCCCAAGTCTTCCTGCCCATTGTCAACAACGGGGATGCCAATCTGGCGGCGGCAGCCGTCCAAGCCATCAACGGTGCCTGGAGTGACTGGAACTACTTCTGGGCCGGTACGCATGGCGCGCAACGCCTCTACAGTCAGATGGAAGCTGGGTCTGCGCCCAATACGTCGGGCTGTTGGAGTGGCTGTGGTGGTACGGCCTGGGCCATGCTCTTTGGCTGGGCCGACAATCAGGCCGCCAATGGTAACAGCTACTGGGCTGGACGCCATGGTCTTTATCGGCAGAATGGCGGCAAGGGCAATGATGCCGTGGCCCCGTCCACCATGGACACCGGCGTGCGCAACATGACCTGGGAGATCCGCAATGATGTGGGTACCTTCTGTGCCTTTGGCAGCGGCCCCACCACACCCTGGGACATGGATGGTGCTAGCGATTACTTTAATGGACGCACTGGTACCCGCCTGAGCACCCATTATAACGTGCTAGGCATTTCCGAAGGTCGCCTACGCGAATATGCGCGTGATAGCATCATCGACCGCAACACGCCTGCCGTCATCGGCACCGGCTGGTTGACCCATTATCCACTGGCTTATGGCTATGCGTGGCGCAGCCGCACCGTGCGCAAGTGCTTCATCTTCTGCTGGAACGAGACGGAGTACAATCGCTCCTTCTACGTCAACCAAGGCTGGGGTGGCTCGGGCAACGGCTGGGTCTCGGCGGGCACCTGGTTCGCCGGCGAAATTCGCCCCTGAGTGTAGGTTGGGGATAGTCGCAACGTAACACAAACAGTATAGCCACAAAAGTAGCCCGACGCGATCACGTCGGGCTACTTTTGTGGCTATAACTTACGTAAATTGATTGTGCCGCCAGCGACCTTTAGGGTCTGTCAGAGTGATTTGCGTTTATTGTTCACCGCGCAACTTGGCCAACTCGGCGCGCAAATGTGCGTTTTCTGCTTCGGCCTGTTGTGCGCGTTGTATCGCACTTTGGGCTGTCACTTCTGCTTCCAGGCGCGCTTCTTCATCCGAAAGGAGACGGTTGCCGCTGGCTAGCTCGTAAAATTGCAGTTGATTCGTTTCGTTCAGGGTTATGCGCAGACCCAGTACCTGGCTGATAAATTCAGGCAGTTCGGTCTCATCTGGGATAAACGCCAGCGCACCCAGCTCGACTTCGGCTTTGGTCGATTGCATGGGGACATAGCCGCCACCACTCAACTCAAATCCACGCAACGATGGTTGCAGATAGTCTGCAGTCGGGTCGTAGAGATAATACTCTTGCACACCCAGCTGGGCATAGAGCCG
>DAOTTR010000745.1:0-4971 GCA_034437715.1 Caldilineaceae bacterium | reverse complement strand
TTACGCAAGGTAAGATTTTGCACCTGCTCGATGGTCAAGACACGGCCAGTGCCATTCGCATCCAGCGTATGGTTATTGCCTTCGAGCACAATTTCTGTCGCAGTTGGGTTGGTGAGCACCGGCAGTGGTTGGGTGAGCAAGATGTTATCTGTCAGCGTGATCGCGTGATCGCCAGCCCCAGCCAGGTTGACACAATTGATCGCCAGCGTCAGCGATGCTTCGTCATTGGCCGTCAGATCACAGAGGGTGCTGGCCTGGGCAACCTGCACCGGTTGCATGCCAAGCAACAAAAGGGTGAAGAAAAGCAGATACAAACAGTTGTGGGTGGGTCGCTGTCTTGAGCCAAGTTTTGCGCCAATCAGAAGCAGAAAACGGCTGGGGATCTGCGGGATGCGCAAGAGAGTAACAAACATAGGAAGCTCCTTTGGGATTGATTGAAGATTGCGCTTATACTTCCAGAGCAATGCACACTGTTATTATTCTGATATTTGATTATCAAGTTATTATCGATTGCTTATCCAAGCTGACAATTTGCTTGCAATCTCTACGATACCTGCCTGACGTCTTGCTTTGTGCATACCTTCAGTTTGCGCACGCTATCAACGGCATATCTTCTCTATGCCTCGACTTCATAGGATAATTTTGGTACTATTTGACCGATATATAATTGTGCATAATTGGTCAAATGGTATCACGATAATATTATAGAGGTGCTATTGGTAAATTTATCTGCACTTTGAGGGGTTACTGGTCTGCGAAAGGGTGTATATCATCGATCGGGCGTTGACACCGGTTGGTGGTGACAACAGCGAAGCAGGCAAAGCAATCCTGCGCCCAATTTCCCAGGCAAGACGCCAACAGGTTGAGGCAACGCGCCATGCGCAAAAGGAGCCACGCAAATGATTAGCGTTAAAAATCTAACGTACACCTATCCAGGTGCGCATACAGAGACGCTGAATGGCCTGAATTTTGAGATCGCCGAGCGCGAAATTTTTGGCTTTCTGGGGCCATCGGGCGCGGGCAAATCGACCACGCAGAAGATTCTCATTGGTCTACTCAAGGAATATGGTGGCACGATTGATGTTATGGGGCGGGAACTGCGCGAGTGGGGGCAAACATACTATGAGCACATCGGCGTCTCATTTGAGCTGCCCAACCATTATCTCAAGCTGACCGCGCGCGAAAATCTGAACTATTTCCAGTCACTCTACAGTAGTGAAACGCTCGATCCACAGGAGGTACTCGAGTGGGTAGGGCTACAAGAGGATGCCAATAAAAAAGTGGGTGAATACAGCAAGGGCATGAAGATTCGCCTGAATGTGGCCCGCAGCCTGCTCCACAAACCGAAGCTACTCTTTCTTGATGAGCCAACCAGTGGTCTCGATCCGACCAATGCGCGCAAGATCAAGGATCTAATTTTGGAACTGCGCGGCCGTGGCACAACGGTCTTCGTGACAACCCACGACATGACCGTCGCCGATCAACTCTGTGATCGTGTGGCCTTTCTCACAAATGGTCACATCAATCTGATTGATACGCCCGATGTGCTCAAGCGACGTTACGGCAAACGCAATGTGCAGATCAAGTATCTCAATGGTTCACAGGAAAGCCAACAGCAAGCGTTTCCGCTAGATGGACTAGGTGACAATGCAGCGTTCATCGGGTTGCTAAAGTCTGCCCACCGGCTTGAAACCATTCACACCCAGGAAACAACATTGGAAAACATCTTCATAGAGGTAACTGGAGAGGAGCTAGCCGTATGAGCCGCCTACGCGCTGCAATGAGGTTGGATGTGACTGTACAAGTGCGCAACAGCCTCTATACGATTGGCATTGGTGCAGGGTTGTTGATCGCGATTGCCATCTCACAGTTAGCCAGCCCCAGCCAGATGTGGGCGATTGTGCCAACCTTGATGCTGCTGGTAGTGGGTAGCTCTACGCTGCTCTATGTAGCGGGCATGATCATCTTTGAACGTGATGAAGGCACGCTCAGCGCCAATATCGTCTCACCGCTACGCACCACCGAATATTTGGGATCTAAACTGATCACGCTGACCGCGCTGGCAACGCTCGAATCGTTTGTGATGATTGGTGGTGCCCTATTGATTATGCGCTTCTCGTCTGCAATAACGCTACCCAATATCCCGATTCTGCTGGTCGGCATTTTGGCGATCGGTGTGATCTATACATTGATTGGCATCATTCTCATTGTGCGCTATGAGAAGTTCACTGATTTCCTCATGCCCCTAGCCATGGTTGCCGTTATGTTGCAGCTACCCTTTTTACACTTTCTGGGTTGGATCGAACATCCCGCGTTTCTCCTGATCCCCACCAGTGCACCCACCATGATCATGCGCGGTGCGTATGTGGCTTTGACAGGGTGGGAATGGCTCTATGCGCTTGGCTACACGATGCTCTCGATTGTGGGGTTGAGTCGCTGGGCATATCGTGCCTTTCAGCGACATGTTATTATGAAGGCAGGGTGAACTGATGCAAATGGCACAACTGGTCCGTAAAGTTGGCCCGGTCGATGTGATGGTGATCCGGCGCGACAGCTTTCTGATTTCCATGTTCTTGTTTGCGGTGATGATTGCAGTCGTTTTGCGCTTTCTACTGCCCTGGGCCAATGCGACGATGGCAGACAATGGTGTGCTACCGAACGCTCGTTTCGCCATGCCCCTAACTGCGTTCTACCCCATGATTGTCGCTTTTATGACCCTCTATACGGGTTCACTGCTGGTCGGCACCATCTTCGGCTTCATGCTGCTAGATGAAAAAGATGACAATACCCTGACCGCGATGATGGTCACACCCGTGCCGCTGCACCAATATGCACTCTATCGCGTCGGCGTACCGGTAATTCTGGCTTTCTTTATTATTCTCAGCATGATGCTCATTATCAATCAGACGCTGTTGCCGCTTTGGCAACTGACCCTGCTGGCAGCGGGGGGTGCGCTCACCGCGCCGATCACATCACTCTTCTTTGCCACTGTCGCCGAAAACAAAGTACAGGGGCTTGCTTATGCCAAGATCGGCGGTATTTCAGGCTGGACAATTATGCTCGGCTGGTTTGTGCCCGAACCGCTTCAATGGTTGATCGGATTGTTTCCCCCCTTCTGGGTGAGCAAAGCATATTGGATGGCACTGGAGGGCAGGCGTTGGTGGGAAATTGTGCTGCTATGTGGAATTCTCCTGCAAATCGGCTTGATTCGCTGGCTGCTACAACGCTTCACCCAGGCAGCCTATCACTGACCACGTTGGTATATCTATTCGGCACGGCAGGAAACGGTGTTGATGTACTGGCAAAGTTACTTCAAATATTGATCAAAAAACGTAATTGAGCGCGCCATGGCGGTGTTGAAATTGATCGAGAGATTGTGATCATCCCCCGCATATTCATAATACTCAACCGTCCCTTGCACCGAGGCAATCTGGGCATTGAGCGAGCGTGAATATTCTACCGGCACATCCGTATCGGCCGTGCCGTGGTGCAACTGCATGGGACCAGAGATTTCGCTGACATAGGCATTGGGCGAAATCGCTGCCCAAATTTCCGGCGCTTCGGCAGGGGTGCCCCAGCGCTCGATAATCTCTTCGCGCCAACGCCGTCGGCTGGCGGTGGTTGGATCCACCGCGGGTGGATTGGGATTACTATTGTTTTGGGCCACCAGATCGGGGTAGGAGGCGACAACACCGGCCCAGATTACACCGGCTTTGACATCCTGGGTCGTCACCATGGAACGCAATGTCAACAGCCCGCCCATGGAGTGCCCCCACATGCCAATACGCTCAGGATCGGCGTCAGCATAAAGCTTCATCGCCGCCACCGCGTTGAGCACGTCGATCGTATAGGCCGGTGAGCCGCGGCTGCTGCCTGCTTCGCCCTCGGAGAAGCCATGCCCGCGGTAGTCAGATCGAAAGACAATATAGCCGTTGCGCGCAAAGCCATCAACATAGGCGATGTAGCGTTCGGTAGTGCGGTAGATTTCGGGGGGAATATAGCCGTGATTAAAGATGATCACAGGCCAGCCGGTGGCGGGTTTCACCCCTTGGGGCACCGTCAGCAAAGCTAAAATTTTATAGCCTTCCGAGCGATAAGAGGCAAGATAGCGATTGTAGTTGACGCCGGGTGCGAGCACTTCCTCAATCACAATGTCGCTGCCGGGATAGGCTTGCTGACGCATATACTCGACCATGAGCGGGTGCATCTCATCGGGCGCTAGATCAAGGGTGGGGGGTGTCATCAGTGGGACAGGGGTTGCCGTCGGCGTGGGTGAAGGCTGATTGCCTGGTGTAGGGGTTGCGCTGGCCTGGTTGAGGGTGGGCGCAAGATTTGATGTCGCTGGAATGCAGAGCTTCCAGCCCACACTGACTTGGCTGGGATTGGCAATCGCTGTGTAGCTGCTATCGACGGCAGCTTTGGCATTGGTCGCCGCCACAATCGCCTGATAGGTCAGTTGATTGCCAAATTGGCGACCGGCAATCAGCGACAGCGTGTCACCCGGCTGAATGATGACATCCGCCGCACAGGCAACATTACTTTGGCCCTGGATCTGGATGGCCGATACCCCCTGCAACACCATCCACCAGGCAACCACCAGCAGCAAGTGACGCGTGCCTTTCATGCATTTCCTCCCTTTATACTCATGTCAGCATGAAAACCGGAGTTTGATGACGCTATGATCAGTGTGCCGGGGACTGACCAAGCAAAGTTTTCAGTGCAGGTCTACAGTTGGTCAGTCCCCGGCACACTATCGCGAAACTCCGGTTTTCAAATTAAACGCAGTATAATATACAATACCTTCGCCAAAGGCATTTCTCTGGTGGATACCCCAAATGGGGTATATGCGTGATAGTTCCAGACAATAAAAATCATGTCTGGCAAAACCGGAAGGCATTTAATTCCACCAGAGGGCAATTTTGCGCCAGTCTATCCAGAGGTAGCATATTGCTTTACCTGGCGAAGGTATTG
>DAOTTR010000744.1:0-19537 GCA_034437715.1 Caldilineaceae bacterium | reverse complement strand
CTTAGGGTCTGTCCAGAAATAAAATAGTGAATTTACGTGATGTTACCCAAGTAAATCTGTCTAAAATCATCTATGTTATTCTTGGACAGACACTTAAGCGTAGGATCGAAAAGGATTTTGCATGAATCGTACTCTGTTATGGTCGTCGCGGTTTACGCTGCGCTCACCTATCCTTTTATTATTGGTTGTGCTCATGGCGCTCGCTGCTGTCATTCCCTTGCGTGCCCAATCGGTTGGCTTTCGGGTTGCCAATGGCTTTGTGGCGGAGACAGTCGTTGCCAAGCTGAAGATGCCCACGGCCTTTGCCTTTGGTCCAGATGGCCGCATTTACATCACAGAGAAAGAGGGCATTGTGCGCGTCGCCCAGAATGGCGTTCTGCAAAGTGAGCCCTTTCTCGATCTGCGCAGCGAAGTCAATCCGGTGGGCCAACGCGGGCTGTTGACCATTGCGGCGCATCCCCGTTTTCCCGCTCTGCCCTATCTCTACCTGGGCTATGTCTATGATCAGCCCGAAGCCGATAGCCATGATCCCAAGGGCGCGCGTGGCTCGCGCGTCTTGCGCATTTCGGCCAATCCCGCCAATCTGAATGTACACCAACCGGGCAGCGGCGTGGTGATCCTGGGCAATAACAGCACCTTGGCCTATATCAGTAACCCCGATCAATCGGAGAAACAACCCTTTGTCTGTGATAATGGCCAGGGTGGCTCGGTCAACGATTGCTTGCCCAGCGATGGCGATGTCCATGCCATTGCCGATCTGGTCTTTGGCCGTGACGGCGCGCTCTATGTGGCCAATGGTGATGGTTTGAATTACGGTGTCGGCAGCCTGCGCGCCCAAGACCTCAATAGCCTGGCCGGCAAAATTCTGCGCATCAACCCCGATACGGGCGCCGGCTATGCCAACAACCCTTTCTATGATGGCAACCCGCAGAGCAACCGCTCGAAGGTTTATGTTTATGGCATGAAGCACCCCTATCGCTTCTCGATTCATCCTACCACGGGCGAACTGTTTGTCGGTGATGTGGGCAACCTAAAGTGGGAAGAGGTGACACGGGCGGGCGCAGGGGCCAATTTGGGTTGGCCGTGTTTTGAAGGCAAAAATCCTAATGCCTTCGACCCGATCTGCCAGCCCTTGTTGAACGGTCAGCAGCCCGTGACGCATGGCTTTCATGTCTATTCCCACGAAGATGGCTGGGGCGCGATGATTGGCGGTGACTTCTACACCGGGCGCGTATTTCCGGCTTGGCTGCGCAATGCCTATTTCTTTGGTGATTTCAACAAAGGCACGATCCAAAGCGTGGTCTTTGATGGCGCAGGTACGCCCACAATTACCGATTTTGCCACTGGCATTCCTGGCATTGTCCAGATTACCAATGGCCCTGATGGCGCGATCTATGTGCTATCCGTCACCACCGGTAGCCTCTACCGCATCCGCTATGTGGGCGGCAACACGGCACCCGTAGCGACCACGGCGGGCGGCACCGGTACGCCACCGGCCAAGAATGCGACGACCACCCCTGGTGCCACCGGCGTTGCGACCGGCACTGTTGTCCCGGCGGCGGCCACACCGGTTGCCCCGGCCGCGCCAAGTGGCGGCGGCACCGGCAACATTCTGCGCGAGTGGTGGACGGGCATCAGCGGCAAAAATGTGAGTGATCTAACCGGCAGCAAGCATTTTGCCGACAAGCCCGATGGCAGCGAGTTACTCAAGAGCTTGGATGCGCCGCGCTCCTTCGGCAGCGATTATGGCACGCGCATTCGGGGCTATCTCCACGCGCCGGTCACCGGTGACTATCGCTTCTGGATTGCCAGCGATGACCAAAGCCAACTCTCGCTCAGCAACGATGCCAATCCCGCCAACAAACGGGTCATTGCCTCTGTGCCAGACTGGACGCCCGCCCAGCAATGGGATCGCCATGCTTCACAGCAATCCGAGGTGATCCGCTTGCAAGCCGGGCAGCGCTACTATCTGGAAGTGCTGCACAAACAGGGCGACCAAAAGGATAATCTAAGCGTGGCGTGGCAAATTCCTGGTGGCGAACGTGAAGTGATTGCGGGCAGCTATCTGTCACCCGCCGAATAAGGGCATGGGAAAACGGGATCGATCCTGGCCGCCCTGGGCTAAAGCCACAGGGCTACCGGACCAACGCCCCGTTCATGAGGCTGTATGGGCAACCAGAGCCCGCTTGAGCGGACGTTGTTCGCTGGCCCCACGCCTTCAACTACCCATTACCCACAGCTTTGGGTACCAGGGAGGGCGAGCGTGCCGGGGACGACCCAAAAAACATAGCGTAGTGGCATCAAGCCGCTGGGCCGTCCCCGGCACGCCTTCCTTACTGCTAACTTGTGGGTAAAGGTTAGACGCCTTCAGGCTGGGGCGGCCTGCCAAATGCCTTCCTTGTATTGAAACACCTTGATCGCCGGCACTGCTTGCCTGGCGATGAGAATGGGCACGAGTCGCCCGGCGGTGCGCCAGTGATTTTGGTCGCGCTGGCTCTGGGCGATTCGTTGGCGGAAGCGCTCCATATTCGCCACAAACCAGGGTTTCACAAATTCCATGGGTAGACAGTAGAGCGTGCCACTGTTGACGAAATAATAAAAGAGCCACTCGGCGCGCGTGATCACGAAACCACCTGTGGTGCTGCGTCCCACGTCGCTCACGGTCTCAAAGAAGAAATTACCAGTTTTTTCATAGCGATCCCCTTTGACCTCGACTGTCATACTGCGCAGAAAACTCCGTTCGGGAACCACCCACAGCAGATCGATGCCCAGCGGCTGATAGCGCGGGTCATCTTCCACGCTGTGTACCAGTTGGGTGGCAAACCAGGTCGTTTGGACGATGGGGCTTTGCAGAAAACTAGTTACCGCTTCCACTGCCTGTTGGCCGACGGCCAGCGATTGATGCCATTCTTGCACACGGTTGGGGGTCGTCATAGGAAAGTAAGCGTTGCTTGCTTGGTTCTTGATCCAGGCCGATTGGGTTTTGGGTAGCTTATCAGAAAAGTAAGCTTTCACCAAGCCCACTGTTGGCGACTTGCACACACTGTTCGGTCACCAACCCAAGACATGTTTCAGGCCTTTGGCCGATTCCCCACGAAGCGTTATAATAAGGCCACCGCATCCTCAACTCACGATGATTAAATTCAACACCATAGGAGAGTAACGTATGAGTAAGCAATATCGTGTCGGTGTGATTGGCTTTGCCCACATGCATATCAATAGCTTGGCCGCGCAGTTTGGCCAACATGCCCAGGTACAACTGGTCGCCGGCGCGGACACAGCCCCGGCGCGCCCGGAATTGCGCGCTGCCATGTACACTCGCGGCTGGAACATCCGCCATGCCGTTGAGAAGGTTGGTCTGCCCAAAATGTATGACCAGTATACGGAAATGCTCGCCCAAGAACAGTTTGATGTGATTCTCTGCTGTGCCGAAAATGCGCGCCATGCCGAGGTGGTAGAGACGTGTGCTGCCGCCGGGGTGCATGTGATCGTCGAAAAACCAATGGCAAGTTCATTGGCACACGGCTTGCGCATGGTACGCGCTGCCCAAGCCGCAGGCACAGAAGTCATTGTCAACTGGCCCACCACCTGGTCGCCTGCGGTGCGCAAAGCCAAAGAACTGCTTGATGACGGCGCCATCGGCCGCGTGCTGGAGGTGAAATGGCGTGGCGGTCATTTGGGACCACTGGGCTACGGCGTCAGCCACCCAGGGATCAGCGAAGGGGCTGGACCCATGAGTGGCGTCGAACGGGGCGCGACTTGGTGGCATCAACGAGAGACCGGCGGCGGCGCGCTCTTGGACTATTGTTGCTATGGCTCCAAGTTGGCGCGCTGGTATATCGGCGAACAAGCGCTGGCTGCCGTTGGCATGCGCGCCAATCTCAACAGCCAATGGGGAGAGGCAGAAGATAACGCGGTCATACTGGTGCGCTTTCCCCAGGCAATGGCGCTGATGGAGGGCTCGTGGACAACGCATGAGCATGGCGTGTCACCGGGCCCCATTGTCTATGGGGTGGATGGCACCTTGGTGATCGAGCGGCCCAAAGGTGGCGCAGAGCGGGTGCGCATCGAAAAAGCTGGTGGTCAATCTGCCACCCACGAGGTGGAGCCACTGCCCGTCGGCGCGCAGAACATCGCCCAAGCCTATATCCATCACCTGGACAGTGGCGAGGCGCTACACCCCACGCTTGATCTGGCTTTCAACCTGGAAGTGATGGCGATTCTCGATGCTGGCGCGCGCGCCGCCGACAGCGGCACGCTGGAAGTGGTAGAGAATGGGGCGTGGTGCATGGGCTAGCAGACCAGAAAAGCTGATAGGCAGACAGGGTTAGTAATGTCTGCCTATCAGCTTATATTATGCATGAAGGGGTATAGCACTCCCTGTGGTTTACGGTTGAGCAAGCCCGACTGCACGCATAGCGTTGATCCGGCCATGTCCGTAGAATGGGCTGCGACCTGTTGCATCGTATTGACCGCCAGCTTTGTCGATTTTATCGCAGGATTCCTTGAGCACTGTACGCACCTCATCCCAACGCAGATTGGGGTTGCTTGCTAAGATTAACGCCGCTACGCCAGCCACGCCGGGGGCCGCGCTGGATGTGCCACCAAAGCTATTCGTGTAATTGCCCAACTCATCCCCTTTTTCGATACGACCATCATTATATCCCACCGGCCCACGACGGTCGGTTGTCCAGATGCCAGATGTCTTGCTCACCAAGCCATTGTTGCTTGGGAATGCGCACCAAATGGCCCGGCCAAAGTCGCTATAGGCACTGCGCTTCCCACCGTCATTACAAGCGGCTACTGCGATCACCTTTTCATAGCTAGCATATCCATCATTATCCACACTTTCATTGCCATTGCCCGCAGCAAAAACAATGATGCAACCTTTGCCATTACGACCATTGTTTACTGCCCAATCGATTGCCAACCGCGTCGAATCGGGTAGGGGTACCCGTTGCTGATGCCGTGGATCGTCCGGTGCCCACCACTTGCCGTCTTCGGGTCCCCAACTACAAGAAATGACATCGGCACCATTGCTGGCAGCGTAAATAAAGGCATCGGCTTCGGCCTGTGAACCCAACGGCGAAGCAAGCCGAATTGGCATCAGTCGCGCTTGGGGTGCAACACCCGACGCGCCACGCTGCCCATTAGCACAGGCTACGCCAGCGCATGCTGTACCGTGGTTGTTATTGTTGCCTGGTTGTGCATCATCAACACCTCTTGTAACATCGCGCTGGGCAACGATCTTATTGGCAGAGTCAAATTCTTCATGATTGAGGTCAAAGCCATCATCGACTATGGCAATCGTAATCCCTGTTCCGTCACTGCGGGCCCATGCCTCCTCTGCATGGGCGTGGGCGTTGATGAGCTTTCCATTGACGCGCATCTTCTTCAAATGCCACTGCTGGGGAAAGACCGTCCGATGGCGCATCTCGCGCACTAGTTCGGGGTGACAGAGTTCCACACTTGGTTCCTGTAATAACTGGCTTGCCAGCTCAAAAATATCCAGGCCAATGTTTTCTGGTGCTTGGATGTAATATGCATTGCGTGCGTAGTCCAGACGACGTTTTACCTTGAGCTTGCGATCCTTGAGGATCTTGCGACAGACCGTAGCCTTGATATCGTTTGCAAATTTCACAAATAGATTTTCCGTGTACAAAACCGGGACTTGTGATATGGGATCAACCAATACGCGACCTGCAAAGCGTATTTCGGGTTCCAGTTTCAGTGCCATGCGCATCTTCGTGCTCAAATCTCCACTTTCATTCGCGACACGCGTTTCCAGCACCTCAACGCCAGCATAAGGAAATTGGATTGCTACTTCGAACTCGCCCAGGATCTGGCGTGCCTTACTCGATAACGGTGTTTCGCTCGCTTCGGGTGTTGCCAGAACCGAACCGCGCTTCTCTGTGCGTACAACAACTAAGTTTGGACTTACTTCCAGGTTTATTTGTTCGCCTGTTTGGCCCCCATATTGTACCGAATACATAATTCTCCTTTTATACTCCTTCGCTATATTTGTTATACCTCACGCTAATTTGAGTTTCACTGCTAATGTGATTACACTATAAAATAAGTAAAAAGATAAAGAAAAGGATAAAGTAAAATCGTGCTGTGTGGTGACTCAGTTTTGTATAACGAAGGAAAATAAAAGCAACCTATGAATCGACAAGCACAAATTTCTCGTTTCCCTGCACAATTCTCTGCTAGCACTGAACATCAGGAATTGCTTTATGTGCGCGAAGAAGGCTATTATGCCGTGCCATCCTGGCAGCCTGTACGCGATGAGTCATTGCCGGTGACTGTCTTTGCCGAAGGCGATATCGCTGTTTTCAAGGGAGATCCAGAAAAAGATAGTGAGCCTACCCGTGATTACAAAGAAGAATCATTGCTTGCCGTTTATACATTGAAACCTAGTGGGGGTATCGCAGTACCAACGGGGAGCGTGTTTGTGCGCTTTGCGGAAAATATCGATGTGTCGTTGCAACAGGCTAGTCTTCAGCGTGCTGGCTATTTAATCGAGCGTACATTGAGCTATGCACCCAATGCTGCCTGGGTGCGCGCGCAATCTGGCGACGTTGCCGAAGCACTCAATGGCCTCGCTGCGCTAGCAAAGTTACCGCAGATTGAAAATGTAGAGCCGCAAATGTTGAGTGAACGCGCA
Organism: Caldilineaceae bacterium; assembly: GCA_034437715.1. GTDB lineage: Bacteria > Chloroflexota > Anaerolineae > Caldilineales > Caldilineaceae > JAHBVH01. Next base: position 12,870 of record DAOTTR010000744.1, on the reverse strand, counting down.
AGCCGTAGCTGACCGGTTAATCTTTATCATGATTCGAGCAATTTCGCTAGAACCGATTACCCTGTAATTACAGGTTTGATAGGTAAGTAAGACTTTAGGCCATTTCAAAGAAATAAGTATCCAGTATACAGTAGGGGCGGCTTGCAGCCGCCCGTTCGCAGCGAGCCAAACGCGGGGCGGCGGCGCGGCCGCCCCTACGCATGATTTTGTTTGGCAAGCGCCGGATACTTATTGCTTTGAAAGCGCCTTAGGCTTTGTCTATTTTCGGGAAAACCCGAAGTCCTACCTACGCTTAATTTGCTTACACTAGACCTTATTCCGATTTAATTTTGTGCATTCGTAGGTGCGGTTTGTAACCGCACGAGCGCGGTCGATGCCGACGTGTGCGGTTACAAATCGCACCTACAAGAACAATTGCACCTAGTTTTGTTGCCGAAATAACAAATCGGAATAATCTCTACTCTACTCAAATCAGCATGAAAACCGGCGTTTGATGAAACAATGATCAGCGTGCCAGGGACTGGCCAAGCGTAGATCTGCACTGCGCACGTTTCCTGGTCAGTCCCTGGCACGCTATAGCCGAACGCCGGTTTTCAAATTAAACTCAGTATAGCATCGTGTATTGAACAGTTCTGGCTCCTGCTAGTACAGTTGGGCGTAGATACCACGGCAGTTAATCAGGCACGTTACTCGTGTACATCATGGTAAAAATAGGGTACCTTATTTACGCCGGGATCTACTAGCGATCGTGTAATTGATTCCTACTCTCCAACCAGCGATATTCGTCTAGGCGAGGAGACCCGCGAACTGGATAAAATCTCGGATAGTCACAATTGGATCGCCATTGGACAGTTTCACCCCTTTACCAGGATTCCAACTGCGCTGTTTAAGATAAGAGGTCGGATCGTGTAAGAGCTGGCCGATGATAGTTTCGCAGATGATCCGGCTGCCCAGTTCACCCAACGAGTTGCCATTGGCCTTTACCTCGGCTTCTTTGAGAATGTAATACCAAAGTGGTGTCTGCTTAAGGAAATTATGATCCTCTAGCACCTGATTCAGTGGCCCACTATTGCCGATCTTCAATTCTGTCTCGCTCAATACGGGGACCTCCATCTCTGCGGCAACGCTTTGCCCCGTTGGGATGCTGAGATGGTAGGCCCGCAGCAGATTGCGCCGCGCTAGGCGCTTCAGGATCTGCTTGATGGGCAGAGTGTGCGATATTTCGTTCCCCTGATTCATCATATCCCGGAGCGGTGGGGCTAACATCGTGTCGATCTTACGCGCAAAGTGATCAGGAATAGCACTGCCTTTGTCCAAAAAGCGGTCCCACTCGATCAACCAATTGAAGGGTAGCACATCACTCCCACCAAGGAAGGGGCGTAGGATGATCTCACCTGTTGCGGGGTTGCGCAGGAAGCCACTGCCCGTGAATGTAAAGAGCAGATCGAAGGTGGCGACTGGAAACACATTGCCGGGCCGCCCAAAGTTGCGGTTATAGTCGTAATTGGCACGGACCATCGTGTGTCCAAATCGGAAGGCGGCGACGGAGAATTCCAAGGGCATGAATGGTTCGCTTTGTGGTTGATAGTGGTGCGCACCGCCGAGCAGTACCTTGTCGACAATTCCCGCGAGTGTCACTGTCTTCAGATAGTCATTGACGACAAGCCACTGATAGTGCCACCGTGTCAACTGCTGAGCACGCGTGAATATCTGCTTTTCGCTCCAGGTGGCACTAGGTTCTTGTTCCTGCACCCATTTTACAACATTATTGTGAAAGCGTAGGAAGGCGACGTGTAGCTGGGCAACGATAAGATTTTCATCGTTGCGCGCATCGGCGATGAAAGCAAGCTGCTTAAAGTTGGCTTTCGCGCGCAGATCGTCGGGAAAATCCGTTTCTTTTAGCACACCAGCATTGATCAGCTCCCCAATCCGTGGCAGATCGCGATCCTGGTCCACCGCAACGAACACCGGAGGGGACACCGTGGTATCTCGTCGATCCGGCGGAATCGGCGCGCCAGGTATGGTTTGCGGGGCCGGGAGCGGCGGATTTAAGGCAGTCTGGCCGAGCCTGAACTTAATACCATTGTACATGCCGCGTGCTTCGGTTGGTTGACTCGGATCAAAGGTTGGCCCGTCACCATAAAGGCTATCAAGGTTAAGGGTTGGCTGGCGGAGATTATTCAGTTCCTCCACGACTTGATTGGGTGGAATTGGTTTGAGATTCGGCTGGGTGATGTTGCTGACATCCGAATCCCGATCTGTATTCGCCGTCAGATCATGATCAATGAACTGTCCCCAATAGGTGTAAACTGCCGGAATGGTTGAGTTGCCGGTTGGCTGCAAAGCGTCTTCGCCCGATGCCAATGAGTGTTCGACCATGGCATCACCTAACGCCTTCAGCCCCGTAACGACAGCGTCTGGGTCGTCTTCTGGCAGGCGAGCGGCTGGGTTGTCCTTTAGCTTTGACAAGAGATAGTCAAAGCGCGTCTTGAATACGTCTTCTTGCGCAGGGGCCGCGCGGACGGCTGCCTGGGTGGAGGCCATTCTGAGGACAGCTTTATTTACTAACGTAACATCCGCGCCTGCTGCCGCTAAAGTGGCTGTCGTAGACTCTTTTTCCACAGCATGTCCACCATGCTGGATGTTGATCAAAACCTGTCCACTGTTTTGCGTCGGGCTGTTCTGGTTATCATCAGGTGAGCCATCCATGGTCGATAAATGATCCTGATTGTTCGTTGTTGGCATTGTGTGCGTAGTCATCTTTGTTCTCCTTCGGGGATATTGGGCAATGATGATTCTGGACGATTGTCCATACGATAAGTGTTTTGTACTGTTGCCATAATCTTCTCCATGTAACTATGTCTACGGATGAGAAAATCGCTCCACTCTTTCCTCAACTTGTGTACAGGCACTGTCCAACGCTGCCAGAGGATATCCCCTCCTCTTATCACAGAGCCGTTGCTCGGTCATGGTCGAGACTGGCGAATTGCGATAAGAGGAGGAGTCGAGGGAACGAAACCAATGGCTAGTACAGTTGGGCGTAGATACCACGGCAGTTAATCAGGCACGTTACTCGTGTACATCATGGTAAAAATAGGGTACCTTATTTACGCCGGGATCTACTAGGTTGTGCGGATGCCCAAGTTTTGGGTAAGCTCTAGGCGGGTAAGGAAGAGTAATACCAACCCCTATTACATAGACACAAGTGCCGATAAAAATCTTTTATGCCAATTTAGCAAATTTATATATCTATTTTGAGAAATTTTAGAAACATGCTAAAATGTGCAATGCGTTTGTTTTTTACCTGCGCAACTTGTACCTTTCTTTCTACTGTGCATCAAGCCACTAACCCTGCGGATAACCTTATGTCAGAGCAAGCCTCCACCTCGCGACGTACCAATGTAGAATGGCTGACCGAGTTGCGCGGTGAACGCGGCTTCGGCCAGCAAGAGACTGCGCACCGGGATCTTGCGCGCTATCTTTATATTGTTGCTTATAACTATTTGCGTCAACGCCAACATAACCTCCCTCCGCTGGGCGCGCTTGACCCCCAAGAACACGCCGCGCTAGCACAAGATTTTGTGCAGGAGGTGTTGCTAAAAATCGCCCAAAACAATTTTGCCCTTCTGCACCAATTTCGCAATACAGGCGCTTTTACCAGTTGGGTTGCGACTATCCTATGCAACCTAATCGCGCGTGAATTAGCGCGCCCATTCTGGCGACAGCGTACCCGGGAAGAGGATGCAGAACAGCTCATCTCCACGCGCACCCCTGAACAGATCACCCAGATCGAGCACCTGCGCATGACGATCCAAGGCTGTGTCGACCATTTGCCCTCACGGCGGCGACTGGCATTTGAAGGATGTATCGTGCAAAATATAGACACGGCGGAAGTGGCCCAACAATTGCAAACTACAATCAACAGTGTGCATCAGCTTGTCTTCCACGCGCGCCGCGAGTTGCGTCTCTGTTTGGAAAAACAGGGCATTGGGCCAGATGCCCTCGCATTATTCCGTGAATAAGCAAGGCTATCATTGCCCTGGGAACGCCGCCGTCCTAGCTGAATGGCTTACAAAATCCGCATGAAAGATTTTGGCCTCTGCTAGGCTCTCTATAAATAGAACATAAGGGTTTGGGTGAATGGAGTGGATAGATTGGTTCAGCGAACGTTTAAACTCATTGAAGCGTTATTCGGCAATGTTGCACCCTTCCCCATGCAGCCGACCTTTGATGAACTATCCGATTATACAGTCGCGTTGGTGAATGGAGAAGATGTGGCAACGTGCTTCCCCGCTGTACATACCTATGTACAACAAATGGGTGACCAAGATGCCCATTACCAGGCGCTCCTGGCGCTGCTCCGTCTGGAGCGCGCTGGTCAACTTGAAGTGCCACCTGTACCGCCACAATTTGATTTTAGCTACTTGTCTGCGCCACCCACTAGCTCATCGACCGGGTCGCCTACGGGGAAACAACCCTGGCGCATCGATCTGGGGCGGCTGTTAATCGATTTGACTGAACAAGCCCTGGCCGCGTTCACGCCGGCGGCCACACCACAATTGGGCTTTCGCAAGTCCGCTGGCGAACAAACCATTTTTGCGCTGGCGTTTACCGAGATAGGCAGTGGCGTCAATGTGAACATTGACGCGCACTCGGCAACTGCGCAGCCCGATCGTGTGACGGTTCAGGTTGGCATTACGCTGCCCGATCGGCGCTGGCCACACCTGAAGGGGATTCCGATTACACTGACCTGTGTTGACGCGTCGCCCATTACACTGGCAACCGATCCCTTTGGCAAAACTGCTTTCTTGGGAATGTCGCCTGCTGGGTTGCGCAACGCCACGATTGCGATTGGCCCGCTGGCCTATTGGGCAGATGTTTAACCACAAATGAGAATGAAGGGTGCCCAGAAATAGGGGTCGGCAAAGGGTGTGCTGGCTGGCGGCTGGGTTTGAAGCACGGTTTGCCAAGCCACCAGGTCGGCAGTCAATGGGGTGGCAATTGCTGCGCGTGTGGCAATCAGATTGGCGAGGAGGGTGACGACCTCTTGGGCGCATAAGGTGCGCAGATACCCTTGGGCCTGCTGTAATGCCGTAGCTGGGTCATGCCCTTGCATCAATAGCGTGTAGAACTTACCCATGAACAAGTGTGTGGCACGCTCATCGACGCGCCATTGCGTCACGATCAAAGCTGGCGCGCCAGCCACCATGAACGCATGGGCCAAACCATAAATCTCATCCCCGCGGCGTACGCGACTCAGCCCGCTCGCACATGCACTGAGGATGACTAAGTCACAACGGAGATGCAACTGATCGAAAACTTCCTGCGCCGTCAACGTTTCATCTGCCGCCAGGTAGAGGGCCGAGCGCAATGGTACCACCGGATCAAAGTCGCCGTGGCAGGAAAAATGGAGAAGACGATAGCGGCTTGCCAGTTGGAATAGCGCTGCCTTTTTAGGCTGATCACCAACGAGCGCCAAACCACCTGTCAACGCTGCAATCGCCAGGGCTTCATCTTCGGCATAGTGGAGACGCACCGCGGCACTGGCATTGTTGCAACCGATGGCCAAGCAGGCTTCCGTAGGTGCGGCGTGTTGTGCCGCTTCCGCGCGCGGCATGATGTGCCTGTGCAGTAGAATTGATGCGCTAGGCGTGTAAATTAGTTGTTGCCCTTGGGTTTGTAGCGCGATTTCACCATCGGCGCTCTCCAATGCCTGAAATGGTACGTAGTGCAGTGGCCCATGCGGCACCAGATAGACGATGCGTTTCGCCTGTAGGTGGGCAATGAATGGCTCCAGGAGATATGTATAGAGCACATTGCGCATGGCTGAATCCAGAAAGTGCTCTTCTACCGGCGCATCCACCTTGCTGGGATAGAGATCATTTGGCGATAGTTGCAGGTCGTGTACGTCAACCGTTGTCTGGGTTACGATGAAGAGCAGGATGGTGGCGCGTGGAAATCCAGGACGCTCGGCTACAATGTTGGTCGGCGTATAGCGGTCCGCTGCCTCAATCAATCCAGTCGTAAAGTATTCAAACAAAACAGCATCTGGCGGCAAGGCTGCTTGTACCTGGGCAAGTGAGAGCGGCGCGATCACCCGGTGTGGCGCTACCTGCAAAGCCTGCTCGCCTAACCGATCGAGAAATGCACGGGCGCGGGCCTGCTCGACATAGGCAAAGGCTTGGGCCAATGCCCCCGCTTGGACGCTACAGAGCACGGCATTGGCAAATAGATCCGTGATCGTCGCCAGAAAACCGACGCGTGCGGCATCACTTGAATTGCTGGCGCGCACCGTTTCCGCCAAATCTAGTGCGCGCACATAACAAGCGAGCGCGGCTGGCATCTGCTCGATCGCTTGATAGAGCAGCCCCAGATCCGCCAAGACAAGCAGTTCTTCGTAGGGGCGATGTAGCCTATGAAAACTTATCTGTGCAGAAACAAGAGCGGCGCGTGCCTGTTCCCAGTGGGCCTGACCGACTTTACGATAAGCTTGACCAAGATTCGCCTGGGCAATCGCCACGCCAAATTGGTTATCGCGGCGCTGACAAATGGCCAGTAACTGTTCGTAACAATGAATTGTCCTTTCCCACTGCAATCGCGTTGTGTGCAAAAGTCCTAGGGTATTCCAGACCATTGTATAGACATCATCTACCGGGCCATCGGTTGGCAAGGGGGCCAGCAGGTCAAGCGCGGTGTGGCATACGGTAATGCCGGTCTGTAGCATATCGGCATCAAACTCGCCAGCCTTATAGGCTAAATAGTAGGCTAGACCCAGCTGCGCATCTGCTTTGGCCTGCTCCAACGGCTCGGCGAGTTGTTGAAAGAGCAGGCTGGCTGCTTTGGCGGCTGTGATGGCGCTGGCGTAATCGCTCATCTGCATGGCGGCAATTGCTAACGAAATCTGAATCTGCCCAGCTAGGAACCAATCGGCCGCGCTGCTTTGTAGCAATTCACGATAGCGACGCTCCGCCGCAGCAAAATCGGCGTCGCGCTCGTGATGCAAGATGGCGACAAAGTAGCTGTGCCACGGTTGCAGGCTCGGTTGATCAACAATCGCATCGGCGATTTCGTGCAGCAAAGTTGTACACAGGGTAAGGTCGCGGCGATGGAGTGCAGCCAAAAAAGTCTGCATCCAGCGTCTGGGGTCAGGTGTAATCGTACGCTCGTTGCTCGGCAAATGAATTTCCATAAACGAATCTCTATCAACGAATCTCTATCAACGAATTTGGAGGCAAGTATGGGCGTTCCGTATTTTGGTCATGGCACTTTGGAGTGGATCTATAAAACCGATCCTGGCTTAGTCGTTGCATCCTATGCGCTGCCGTGGGAACATCGCGATCATCAACCGAACATCAAAGGCTGCGCAATCTTCACAGAGCCAGGGAAAGACAAAGTGACCCTCGCTTATGAAGTCGTGCATATTCCGGCCAATGCCGCACGGGAAGTAACCTTGCAATCAGACGATAAAAAGTTTACGGCAACGATCAATGTGACAGGTTCGCAAACGTTGCCCTTCTACTTTGCTTTGGTGCAGGGGTATCCTATTACCCCTGCGTCTGGGGAGGTACACTATACCTACGCGTTCTCGGCCATCCAAATACCCGATCTACCCGCGGCGGAAACTGCCGATCCCGAAGCGTGGCGCTATTCCTGGGGCCAGGATCTGCCGCGTGAAGTGACAGTACAAATTGCCGTTACCGAGGGCACGCTGCAGCGTTGGTTGGGCTGGCAGCCAACGCCACCAACACCACCCTGGACCGGTGTATCGACAACAGAGATGGGGAATCTACAACGTTTGGGGATCTTCGAAATTGTACCCTCTGCATCCCTGGTTGTCGAGCCCTACAAAAGTGCCACGCCAACGTCTGCCAATGGTGTCAAGGCGGCTGCATGACCTGTCTATACTGAGTTCAATTTGAAAACCGGTGTTCTGCAATAGCGTGCCGGGGACGCGCGGAGATACAGTTTGTTAAACGGTGTGGTCGTCGCGCGTCCCCGGCACGCTTCCCCAAAACTGTATTACACCGTACGTGACCTACAAAAACTGGTGCTTACCCACTGGCGTAGGCTAGATCCCCCTTTAGCCTACGCCAGTGGTTTTGTGCAAAGTTGCTATCCTGCCACGACTACCCTTTCATGGCGGCGTAGTGCCCACGCCGCGATGACGGCTAGTGCCAACGAAACCACCAACCCCATAATACTGACTGCCACAATGCCCCCCTGGGCAAAGACGGAACCGCTGCTCAGGCTACCCGTGCCCGCCGCCAACGCCACCAGCATTTCATTCGCGCCTTGGGCTCGCCCGCGTTCGTTGGGAGCCAGGGCATCGGAGAGCAGCGATGAACCGGCAATAAAGCAGAAATTCCAGCCCAATCCCAACAGAAAGAGCGCCAACGCCAACGGCACCAGATCGGGTGAGAGCGGCGTGATCACTGCCGAAACAGCCAGCACGAGCGACCCAACAATAATCATCAGATGACGACTGGTGCGGTCGATCAGCCAACCCGTGAGGCTGGAGAGGCCAAACATGCCCAAGGTGTGTGCGGTGAGCGCCAGTGTAATATTGGTGTCTGGGTGGTTAAAATGATGCATGTGTAGCGGCGTAATCACCATGATCAGGGTCATTACCAACTGGCTGACGACCAATACAATCGTGGCGACATAGACGGCGGGCACGGCAAAAATCTGGCGCAAAGGCCGCACCGCGCCGCCCTGCTGCTGATTCGGCTGTTGACCGGCTATCGCCAGCCCGATCTCTTTGGGATCCGGGCGCAGCAGCACAAAGATGATCAAACCGGCGATCAGCGACAAGGCCGCGGCCATTAAATAGGGGCCAGCGCTGCGGAGCAAGCCCACATACTCGGCAAAGGTACCGGCGGGTTCGGTAATAAAGGGCGTGGCCAGTGCGCCCACTGTGCCGGCGAAGACGATCAGGCCAATCGCCTTGGCGCGGCGCTCGGGCGGCATAATTTCGGCGGCAGCAAAGCGCGCTTGCTCACCCGAACTGCGCGACACGCCATTGAGGAGCGCGCCCAGGCAAAGCAGCAAAAATGCCCCCTGGTTGATCGCTGCCACGCAAAACAGCGCGCCCAGCACCGAAATAAAATAGCCCAGCGACAACCCCATGCGCCGCCCAATCTTGTCCATGAGCCAGCCAATGGGATAGGCGGCCAGTGCGCGCCCCAACATGGTCAGCGTGGCTGGCACACCGGCATAACTTTCACTACCGGTGAGCATCGTCGCTACAATCGGCAGAAAGGTAAAGGAGAGAATTTGCCCTGCGCCAATAATGCTCTGGGCCGTAAAGAGAACATAGGTCAACCGGCGTTGAATGCCCGTAGACACACTGGTGAGACCACTGGAGATGGACATAAGTGCTGATAACTTTCTCTGGATGCGCTACAAATGTAAGGACTTGGTGGCACAGGTAGCTGTCAAATTGGTTGACTAAGCGTAACGATTCCCCCTCCCGCACCCTACCCTTTAGCCACATCTATGGGTAGGGTGCGGGAGGGAGAGCGTGCCGGGGACGGCTTGGTAGTACGCCAACGTTACATTTCATCACCTGCTGCTGAATGAATTCAGAGCCTGGGATAGGAAACGTGTTTAAACACGTTTGCCGTCGCAGGTGTTGAATTCATTCAACACCAATTTAACCTTGTCGTACGATTCAGCCAGGAACGCGATTGGCCTGAATCGTTACCTTAATTTTACCCCAATCCCTACGTGTAACAAAACGAACAGGCTTCAGCCCAGGGCGTTGCCGCCGATTGGGGCTAGCACCAGTCGGCAACTTCTGGTATAATCTAGCCAACAGACCAACCGTGCAGCCGCCGTCGCCGTTCTTAACCCCAGGAGAAGCCGATGTCCCACATTTTTATCTCGCACGCCAGCGCCGACGACCCGTTTGTACACGAGTTGCGCCTGGCGCTGGAAGCGCAGGGTCTGCCCGTTTGGGTCGATTCGCGCAATCTACGCGGCGGCAGCAAACTTGCCACCGAAATCGAAGCGGCGATTGCGACGGCGCGCCAGGTGATCGCCGTGCTCAGCGTGCAGACCGTCAACTCGCCCTGGGTGCGGCGCGAGATCAACCACGCCCTGCAGATCGAGCAGACGCGCGCGGCCGACGGCTATCGCATCATCCCGCTCCTGCTGCCGGGTATGCGGCCCGCCGCGCTGGGCAACTGGTTTGATGAAGAGCCTGTGGCTGTGCCGCTTGAGCTCACCACCGGCGCGTTGAGCGAGGCGCTGCCCGCGCTGCTCGCCGCGCTGGGTGAACGGTTGCCAACCGATGCAGCAGCAAGCGCGGCCGTTATAGCCCAACCGGTAGACGAACTGATCCTCGAACTGAGCGACCCAACCATGAGCACCAGCCAAGGCGTGCAGCGCGCGCGTGCCACGGCCACGCTCATCTATCAACCCGCCGACCCAAGTCAGCGCGCCGTCGAAAGCCAACGCTACACCTTTATTGCCCCACTCGGCCCGATCGAGCACGCAGAGTTGCGCTGGTATTTGGAAGCGTATTGCCACTGGCCGACCGGCGTCTTTCAGCAGCGGGCCGAGCGCACCGCGGCGCAACTGCCCGCATGGGGCCAAGCGCTCTACGCGGCCGCGCTGGATGGAGAAGCGCCGCGCGCTGCCTTGACCGCGTGGCGCACAGCCGCGGGCGGCGCGTCACGCCGCATTTCGGTGAAGGTAGAGCGGGAACTGCTGGCAGGGGCGAGCAAGCAGAAACAAGCTACTGCCGACGAAGCGGCCAGCCACCTGCTCGGCCTGCCCTGGGAACTGCTGCACGATGCCGGTGGCTATCTGCTGCATGGTCGCCACGCCAGCCACATCCGTCGCCAATTGCCCAACCGCAAAGCCCAAAGCCGCCAACTGGCGACGCTGCCTGTGCGCGTCTTGCTGCTCAGTCCGCGCCCCGAACGCGATGACCAAGGCGGCACGATTGGCTATTTTGATCACCGCAGCAGCGCGCTGCCCCTGGTGCAGGCGGTGGAAAATCTGGGCGAATTGGTGACGTTGACCGTGCTCACGCCGCCCACGCTGGCGGCATTGGAAGCCGCGCTGGCCAAAGCAGCCCAGGCCAAGCAGCCCTACGCCGTGATCCACTTTGACGGCCACGGCGTCTATGACCGCCAACGGGGGTTGGGCGCGCTCTGCTTTGAACGCGCCGCCGATGCCAACCTCGTGGGCGCACGGCGCATGGAGCTCGTCTATGCGCGCGACTTGGCGGCGCTGGTGCGCAACTATGGCATTCCGCTGGTCTTTTTGGATGCCTGCCAGAGCGCACAGGTGGAGAGCGACCCCAGCACCTCGGTGGCGGCGGCGCTGCTAGAAGAAGGTGTGACTTCGGTGGTGGCCATGCGCCACACGGTGCTGGTGGAGACGGCACGGCGCTTTGTCCAGGCCTTTTACCGCGCCCTGGCCGGCGGAGGCCGTGTCGGCGCGGCGATCCTGGCCGGGCAACAGGCGCTCAAGGCCGACCCCGTGCGCGGCAAGATTATGGGCGCCGGGGAGTTGCGTTTGCAGGATTGGTTTGTGCCCGTGCTCTACCAGGAGCAGCCCGATCCCCAGCTTTTTGCCGCGCTGCCCAGCCAAGCGGCCACCCGTCTGCTGGCCGCGCGGCGCACGCTGGCGCTGGGCGCGCTGCCGGCCACGCCCGCCCACACCTTTGTCGGGCGCAGCCACGAACTGTTACAGTTGGAACGCTTGCTGGCGACCCAACCCTACGCCGTGATCCGCGGCAGTGGCGGCGCCGGCAAGACAACGATTGCCGTGGAACTGGCGCGTTGGCTGCTGCGCAGCGGGCGCTGCCGCCGCGTCGCCTTTGTCAGCCTGGAAGAGCGGCGCGACGCGGCGGCCATTCTCGACAGCCTGGGTCACCAACTGCTGCCCGACGGCGACCGCTACTCGGTGGCCCAATTCCCCAACCTTGCAAAAGCGCGCCAGCCAGTCGAACGGGCGCTGGCCGACCAACCGACGCTGATCGTGATCGACAATGTGGAGAGCATCTTGGATACGGCTGCCACTGTGGATGCCACTGTATCGTCCACTGTGGCATCCACAGTGGACGATACAGTGCGCGCCAACGCCCAAGCGATCTTGGCGTTGTGCCAAATGCTGCTGGCCGCCCACCCGGCCACGCGCCTGATCTTTACCAGCCGCGAGCGCCTGCCCGCGCCCTTTGCCGCCGGCGCGGCCTATGTGGAACTGGGCGCGCTACGCCGCGATGAGGCGGTGCAACTGGTGGAGCAGGTGCTGGCTAATGCGGGCAAAGCGCCACCGGCCAGCGACGATGGCCGCACCCCCCAAGAGGTGGCGGAGTTGGTCGATGCCGTGGGGTGTTATGCGCGGGCGCTGGTGCTGCTGGCGCGTGAGGTAGCGCGCCAGGGGGTGCGCGCCACCACCGCCACCGTGCAAGGGTTGATGGCAACGTTGGAAGCCAAGCACCCGGGCAACCGCGAAAATTCGCTCTATGCCAGCGTCGAACTCTCGTTGCGCCGGTTATCGCCAGCCATGCGAGAGAAAATTTCCGGATTGGCGGTCTTTCATAGTGGCGTCCACTTACAAACGCTAGATCAAGTTTTGGAAATTGATCCCGAAGATTACGACACAGTGCCCGGCATCTTTAAGCAATTAATCGAAGTGGGGCTGGCCGAGGAGATGGCCTATCGCTACCTGCGGCTTGACCCGGCGCTGCCCACCTACCTGTTGGAGAGCCTGCCCACCGCCGCCGTGGCGCGCCTGCGCTGGGGCGAGGCCATGATGGCCCTGGTCGATTTTCTGTACCAGCAACAATTCAAAGATGCCCAGCTTGCCGCGCAACTCACCCTGCTCGATCTGCCCAACCTGCGCGCCCTGCTAGCC
>DAOTTR010000743.1:0-5003 GCA_034437715.1 Caldilineaceae bacterium | reverse complement strand
CTTGGGAAGAGTTTCAACCGGTTGACCGCTGGACGGCTGAAATGATGCGGTTGGTGGAAGCGTGTCCGCAAAAGCTCTTGCAGGCGACTGCTTGGTTTTGGTTTGCCATTCGTTCTGCTGATTTCCCCCAGGCGGTGACGGCCTGGGAGCAGGCGATCGCACTGGCGCGCGCCGCCGAAGATGAGCCAGCGCTGGGCGCAGAATTCTGTCTGGTGGCTGACCGTGACTTTGTCCTTGTTTCCTGTCTGTGGGACTATGCCTCTGCCTTGATCGAGCGCGGAGAAGTGACGCGGGCGCAGCCGCTCATCACGGAGAGTTTGGCGATCTTTCGTCGGCGGGAGAACCAATACGAGATTGCCGATGGGTTCGGCACCTTAGGACTCTTGGCGCTGCTGAAAGGTGACCTTGACCAAGCCCACAGACATTTATACGAAGCCGTAACCATTGCGACGGCCATGCATCAGGAAATGTTAGGCAACTGGCAACCGCTCCTGGCGATTGTTACGCTGTATGGCGGCAATGTCGTGGAAGCGCGTCGGCTGTTGCAGGAGAGCTTGCACCTTTGTCGCGAAATGAAATACATGTACAACCTGGCGCGGGTCTGCATCTTTCTGGCGGAGGCAGCTTTGTGGGAAGGCGATCTGGAACAGAGTACCCAATGGCTGGCGCAAAGCGTTGCCTATGATGCCGATCCGCGCAAGATCACCATTTACGCGGTAGCTCGGCTCTGGGTTGCCGCCCGGCTGGCAACGGCGCAGCAGCAGTGCCCACGTGCTGCCACACTCTTTGGATTGGCCGAACAGGCGCACAGCCAAATCCATTATGTGATTGGTGGACCTATGCGCGCCTTGGCGGATGCCGCGCTGGCAACGGTGCGGGCGGTGCTGGAGCCAGCGATCTTTGCCGAGGCGTTCGCCACCGGACAACAGATGGCGCTGGCCGAGGCGTTTGCCACGATTTTGGTGCCATCCTCGCTTACCAGTGTGTGGTTTGGAAAGAGTGCAAATCAATGAAAATGTGGTATAATCCAGCGCGGAAACAAACCTTACCGATTTTTCGCGAAAGGCTGCGATGAGCATACCGCATGACGATTACGACAGCCCGTGGAAGAATGCATTAGAGGAATACTTTGAAGAATTCATGCAGTTGTTCTTTCCTCCTGCCCACGCCGACATCAACTGGCACCGACCGATTGAGTTTCTCGACAAAGAGCTCCAGCAGGTAGCCCTCGACGCGGAGACAGGGCGACGCTATGCAGACAAGTTAGCCAAGGTGTGGAAGAAAAGTGGCGAGCCAGGGTGGGTGCTGGCCCATGTGGAGGTGCAAGGGCAACCGGAAGAGATCTTCGACCGGCGGGTGTACACCTACAATCATCGCCTGTTTGATCGGGACAATCTTTTGGTTGCCAGCTTTGCCGTGCTGACCGACGACAATGACCTCTGGCGACCGGGCAAGTTTAGCTATGAACTGTGGGGTTGCGAGGTCAGCTTCAAGTTCCCAACCGTAAAGCTGGCCGATTACCGTGACCGTTGGGCAGAACTGGAAGCCAGTAACACCCCTTTGCCGTCGTCGTCATGGCGCACCTGAAAACCCGGGAGACACAACATGATCCGGAACATCGTCAATTTTGGAAATTTCGCCTGATTCGTCACCTGTATGACCGCGGCTACGCGCGGCAGAATATTCTCAACTTATTTCGTTTTATCGATTGGATGATGCGGCTGCCCGACGATCTGGAGCAGGAATTTGTGGAGCAAGTAGAACAAATGGAGGCAGAACGATTCGCCATGCAAAAAGGCGAAGACAAAGGACGACAAGAAGGAGCAGTACGTCTCCTACTCCATCTGCTGACGCATCGCTTTGGAGAAGTGTCAGAGACGATAGAGACGCGCCTACAACGCCTCTCTATCGAGCAAACCGAAGCGTTAGTGGATGTCGCATTGGCCAGCCAATCGCTGACGGAATTTGCCGATCAGTTGCCAGCCGCAGCAGGCGAAATAACACCCAGCGATTAGCCGGTTTGCTGCAAAACTTCCTGGTTCGGGTATGCCACGCCATCGCGCCGATTGATCATACCCGGGTCGCTAGTAGCAGAACGACGTCCTAAGTAAAGCATAGAAAGTTCTTAAAAATCTTAGTCACGAATGAACCGAATAAACCGAATTTTTCCTTGACCATTCGTAAAATTTGCGCAATTCGTGACCGGTAGTTTTTACAAAGACTTTCTCACTTTTACTTAGTTGTTTAGCCGCTTAATTTTTAGAAATCACCTCATTCATTGTAGGTGTTGCGATCTCTAAAAATTAAATGGTTACGGCACGAGATTGATGCTGATGGCTCAAATGCTGAACATAGCATTACTGGGCGACTTCCGCCTGTACAATGGTACGGAAGCTGTCCCTCACTTTGACTCACTACGCCTACAGTCACTGTTGGCGTATCTTGTGCTGCATCGGGGTATTCCTCAATCGCGCCAGCATCTCGCCTTCCAACTTTGGCCCGTCTCCAGCGAAAGTCAGGCGCGCACCAACCTGCGCAAGCTCCTGCTACAACTGCGCCGTGCCTTGCCCACGACCGATGATTTCCTGGACTTTGACAACCAAACCATCACCTGGCGAGCGGATGCGCCCTATCTTCTCGATGTCGCCGAAGTGCAGCAACTGCTCAAGGGGCTGGCTACCCATCCACTGGACCATGCGGCGTTGACGCGTCTCTTCGAGATCTACAGCGGTGAACTGCTGCCCAGTTGTTACGATGATTGGATCGCACCACTACGCGGGCAACTACACCAGGATGTGATGGCGGCGCTGGATCACCTGGTCACTTTGTTGGAGAATCAGCGCGCCTACGAAGAGGGCATCCGCTATGCCCAACGCCTCCTTGCTTTCGATCCACTGGAAGAAAAAGCGTATCAGCGCCTCATGCGCTTGCGCGCGTCCAACGGCGATCGGGCTGGCGCGCTCAAAGTCTATCAGGAGTGTGTCAAGACCCTGGAGCGCGAGTTAGGTGTTGCGCCTGCGCCGGAGACAGCGGCCTTGTACCAGCAGTTGGTCAAGGTTGGTGCGGATCATAGTATGGGGAAACCCAAAGCGCGCAGCACACCAGACGCGCTGCCGTTGGTGGGCCGGCAGCGTGAGTGGCAACTGTTGCAGACCGCCTGGCAGCGTGCCGCGCGCGGCACACCCAGCTTTGTCACCATCTCTGGCGAAGCGGGTATCGGCAAAACCCGTCTGGCGGAGGAACTGTTGCTGTGGGCCGAACGCCAAGGTATCGCCACCGTACGCACCCGTTCCTATCAAGCACAGGGAGCATTGGCCTACGCGCCCATTGCCGATCTGTTGCGGGCCGAAGTCATTCACAGCCGGTTGCACACGCTGAATGACGCGCGCCTGACCCAAGTCGCCCGTCTGCTCCCGGAATTACTCGATGAACGCCCCCACCTCCCCGCGCCCCAGCCGATGAGCGAAGGCTGGCAACGGCAACAGTTCTACGATGCGCTGGCCCAAGCTGTGCACATCGACCGCCAACCGCTGCTCTTGCTCTTTGACGATTTGCAGTGGTGTGATGGTGAGACGCTGGCCTGGCTGCACGTTTTGCTGCGCACGGCGGGATCGTCGATCTTGCTCATTATCGGGACGGTGCGCACGGGTGAGATTGCGCCCGAGCATCCGCTCCATCGCCTCTTCAACACGCTACGGCGCGACGATCAGTTGACTGAGATCGGCCTGGGCGCGCTCTCGGCGGCAGAGGTGAAAGCGCTCGCCCAGTCGCTTGACAATGCGCCGTTGGATGCAGCGCAGGCGAGCCAACTCTATGCCGATACCGAAGGCAACCCGCTCTTTGTGGTGGAGACGGTACGTGCCGCGGCGAACGGCGTTATCGATACCGCCACGGCTGCACAACAGCGCGCCCTGCCGCCCAAGGTCTACAGCGTGATCCGGGCGCGGCTGGCGCAACTCTCTCCCGAAGCCCAGGTCGTAGCCAACCTGGCCGCGGTGATGGGCCGTTCCTTCACCTATGCTGTGCTCTTAACCGCTGGCTCCTTTGCGGAAGAGGAACTTGTCGACGCGTTGGATGATCTGTTGGCACGCCAGATCGTGCGCGAGCAGGGCAACGATGCCTATGACTTCAGCCATGATCGCATCCGTGACGTGGCCTACCACGAAATCAGTCACACGCGCCGGCGCTTGCTCCATCGGCGCGTGGCAGAGGCATTGGAGCACATTCACGCCCACGATCTAGGATCGATCAGTGGCCTGTTAGCGGCCCAGTACAAGGAATGTGGCAACCGTCACAAGGCAATCGCCTATCTACAGATGGCTGGTGATCATGCCGCCAGTCAATTCAGCTACGCCGCTGCTGTGCGTTACTTTACCGAAGCCTTGGCGCTCACAACCGAAGCGGAGCCAACACAACGCGGCCCATTGCTGTTGGCGCTGCTGGCAATTCATCACAAACAAGGGAACATGCAACAGTGGCCCAATGCACTGGCACAGTTGGCGCAGATTGTGGAGAACCACGAACAGGTCCATCTGCTTACGGCGGATGCCATCGACCGCTGGCGCACCGAACTATTGATCAATCAGGCCATCTACGCCTCGCATGTCGGCGACTATGCGCCGGCACATGCACTAGCCACGCAAGCGGCAAACTTGGCACAGGTAGCCGGCGAGTTGACGTTGGAAGCAAAAGCATTGTATTGGATTGGCTATGTCGGTTTCTGCGGTGCCGATTTTGCGCAGGCGCGCCCGAATTTGGAAGCCGCCGCGCAAAAAGCCAAAGTCGCCGCCGATGAGCTGCTCTATATGAAAAGCTCATGTTACGCAGGAGTAATGACAAGCTGCGTAGGGGCATGAGGTGGGCGGCGGCTCAACCTTTGGTAAAGACCCGTGACTTGATTCGCCGCCGACCGCGTGCCCGTCCTTGCCCAATGATCTAGATCAAGACGGGCACGCGGGGGTTGGCGAAGAAAATTACGGGAAAAACGTAAGTTTTATCCGCCC
>DAOTTR010000742.1:0-1916 GCA_034437715.1 Caldilineaceae bacterium | reverse complement strand
TGGGGCATTGCCCTTTCGTGCGCCACGGCGGGGTGCCGGGTGCAGTTGTTGGACGGTGATAAAGTTATCGAGACGCGTTACGCGCAACCGGTGCAGGATACGATCAAGATCCGGCCCGGCCAGTTGGTGGTAGTTGACCAAAGTGTCACGCCGCCGGAGACGGTCTGGCGGCTCTTTCAAATGCAGGTGACCGCGCTCAACGACAGTGCAGTGACTGTGTTGGATCTGGCGCGGGGTGGGGAGAAAACAATGCCTTTGCCCGCCTTGATTGATCAGCCGCTAAGTGTAGGTGATCTGGTCTGGGGAGGGGTAGACCAAGTTTATGATCGGGTGGTAGAGGGCAAGCCCGCCCATCCCGATGAATTGTTGGTTGCCCTGCAACCGACGATTGTCGCCACCTATGAAAATGTGGTGAAGCATGAACCGGATTCGGCCGCTGCGTACACGTTGCGCGGTCACATCTGGTTGGACAAAGGTGCGTATGCGCAAGCGATTGGTGCCTATGGCCAGGCGTTACAAACGGATGGGGCCTATGGCTTGGCCTATGGCTATCGGGGGCTGGCCTATCAGCTGGCCGGTGATGGGGCACAGGCCGTGGCGGATTATACCAAGGCGTTGACGCTGCTGGAGAATGTGGGGCAGCGACGCTGGGTGGCAGAGAAGTTGGAGGCGCTTTAGAAGCCATCCATGTCACATTGGTCATTTGACCTCCGGGAAGTGGCCGGAAATAGGCTCGGCGACAAAGCGATCTGTGGCCACTTCCCGGAGGTCGCGACTAGGGTTATTCGCGAATGTGACATTGTCGAAATACTACAGAAAAAAGGGTGGACAGCAGTTACAAGTGGCTGTTAGGATGGCGCCGAAGTTGTTTCCACGCCTACATCATAGCAAAAATTGGTAACTTACTTGACAGCGCCACTAAGTCGTGCTACACTTTTTGCATCAATATAGCGTGCGTTGATGGAGCGAGTAGTCGCCAGCAATTTCTGACAGCGAGCCTGGGATAGTGGAAGCCGGGTGAAGGCACTGTCGATGAAAATCCCTCCGGAGCAGCGGCCCGAACAGCTTTATGCCCAGTAAGCGCCGCCGGGTTCACGGCCGTTACCAACGTCGCAGACTCGCTTTTAAAACGTAATGCGTGAAACGTAAAGAAGAGCGGCTTTGCAGTGAGGTGCTTGTTGATTGGCGGTTGCCAGTTGGCAGGAACTGGGGTGGTACCGCGGACTTTCGAGCCCGTCCCCGTTTGGGGATGGGCTTTTTCTATTGGCAGAAAAAGGACGTTACGAGGACGTTGTCATTGTACTGTAAAGCGAAGTGGTGAACAAGCATCAATTTTTAGCCAAAGGAGCGATCCCATGTCGATCCAGAACAAACTCATCCTCCGCCGCTTCTTCGAAGAACTTTTCAACCAGGGCAACCTGGCCGCCGCTGATGAAATCGTAAGTACAACCTACATCAACCACAACGCGGCGCCTGGCGAAACCCCAGGGCGCGCCGGCTTGACCCAATTTGTCGCCGCGCTGCACGTTGCCTTTCGCGATCTAAATTTCGCGATTGCTGATCAGATTGCCGAAGGGGACAAAGTGACCACCCGCTGGAGCGTCAGCGGCATCCATCAAGGGACGTTTGCCGGTATCCCTACGACCGGCAAACCGATCGCGATCACGGCGATCAACATCCACCGCGTGGTCGATGGGCAAATCCAAGAAGGCTGGCTCAACTGGGATGCGTTGGGGTTGTTGCAACAGCTTGGCGCGGTACCGGCCTAAGAGCGCATCGACTTCCCAGGCAGAAAAGCTACAAATAATAGCACTATCTCCTCTTTACATTTTGTGATATACTCGTGCAACTATTTTGCTTCTTGCTTTCTGCTTTGTAAATTTCAGCGAAGCTGTGCCTCAGACAGACAAGAATTA
>DAOTTR010000741.1:0-2015 GCA_034437715.1 Caldilineaceae bacterium | reverse complement strand
CGTAGATACCACGGCAGTTAATCAGACACGTTACTCGTGTACATCATGGTAAAAATAGGGTACCTTATTTACGCCGGGATCTACTAGCGCGCTAGCGACGTGTCTCAGTTGGCCACGGCTGGTCGCTGTTTCCAGACGCCGGTTGCTTCTTGGAAGGCATAGGCCAGTTGCAGCACTCCGAAATCATTTTCGTGCCGCCCTACGATCTGCACGCCGACGGGTAAGCCTTCGGGTGTAAAGCTGCATGGCACCGAAATCGCGGGCAGCCCGGTGACCGTGATGAAATAGCAGGATTTCATCCAATCAATATAACTCTCCATGGGCACGCCATTGATCTCGGTGATATACTCCTGGGTGATCGGAAATGGTGGCACCTGGCTGACGGGCAGGATCAGATATTCATACGTTTCCATGAATTCGCGCACACGGTGATAGAGCATGGTGCGCTTCTGTTCTGCCCGGCTGAGTTGTGGCCCTGTCAACTTGCGCCCTTCTTCCACATTCCAGATCACTGTCTCCTTGATCTGGTCGCGGTGGCGATCCACGAGATCGCTAAAGGCCAACTCAAAGGCCCACGCCCGCCACACTTTGAACGCCTCGTCGGCATCGCGGAAGTCGGGTTGCCCCTCTTCGACCTGGCAACCCAACCCTTCAAACACAGGCCGCTGGCTATCGATAGCATTTGTGACGCGCGGATCAACGGGGAAATCACCCAAGTCACGGCTCCAGGCAATGCGCGTGCCTTTGAAATCGCGTTGCAAGGATGCGGTAAAGCGGCTACCGGGTTCACCGCTGCCAATCGGCGCACGCGGATCGGGACCGGCGATGGCGGTGAGCATCAACGCCACATCTTGAACTGTGCGCGCCATGGGCCCTTGCACAGAAATGGGAAACCAACCGGTTGCCTTGGGCCAACTGGGCACGCGCCCCGGCGAAGGGCGCAACCCCACCACGTTACAGAAGTTGGCTGGATTGCGCAGCGAACCACCGGTGTCGCTGCCATCAGCAATCGGCAACATGCCACAAGCCAGGGCGACCGCCGCGCCGCCACTGCTGCCGCCACAGGTTTTGGTCGTGTCATAGGGATTCAGGGTTGCGCCAAAGACCGGATTAAAAGTCTGCGATCCCGCGCCAAACTCCGGCGTGTTGGTTTTGCCGATGGTGATCGCGCCGCCTTTGCGCAGGCGTTCGACAATCAAGGCGTCAAAGTCGGGAATATAATTTTTGAAGAGCGGCGACCCCCTGGTGGTGCGGATACCTTTGGTCTCGACCAAATCCTTGTGTGCCACGGGCAGACCATGTAGCGGCCCTACGGCTTCCCCGCGCGCCAGTTGCGCGTCAGCAGCTTTGGCATTGGCAAGCGCCACTTCCGGCAGCAGGGTGACAATGGCATTGACCGTAGGGTTGACCCGTTCGATCTGGGCGAGATGTGCTTCCATCACTTCCTGCGCCGACAGTTGCTTGGTACGAATGAGCTGTGCAAGTTCTGTGGCAGTCAAAAAACAGAGTTCATTGGCAGACATGCTGATTCCTTTATGTGTGCTGTGTGGAACGGGTGTAGCGAATGCAGACTCGTGAAGCGTTTCATTTATCGCCTATGGCGTATGATATAATTCCCCTATGATAATGTATGACCGCCTTTATGGACCAGTTGATGTGACGGAACCCGTCATCCTTGATCTGCTTGACACCCAAGCGCTGCGCCGGTTGGATGGTGTTTTACAACACGGTGTGACCGCCTTGGTTGGCATTACCACGGCGACTACGCGGCTGGAACATTCGCTCGGTGCTATGTTGCTGGTACGCCGTTTGGGGGCTGCTTTGCCCGAACAGATTGCCGCGCTGCTGCATGATATCAGCCACACCGCCATGAGCCATGTGATCGATTATGTCTATGCGCGCCACGATTCCCAGAGCTATCACGACGAGATGAAGGAATGGTACGTCGCCCAATCCGACATCCCCGCCGTACTGGCACGGCATGGCTATGATTGGCACGATTTTCTGCATGAAGA
>DAOTTR010000740.1:0-4511 GCA_034437715.1 Caldilineaceae bacterium | reverse complement strand
GAGACAGCGCTGGGCGAGCAGAGCCAAGGTGACGAACTGGTGGGCTTGACGCGGGCGTTTCTCTACGCCGGCGCGCCGTCAGTGATTACCACACTCTGGTCGGTGCAGGCCGATACGACTGCCGATCTGATGGTAAAGTTCTACACCTATTTGCGCAACGGCGAGACAGTAGCCGGCGCGCTCCAGAAGGCGCAGATCGAGTTGCTGGACAACTATTCACCCTATCACTGGGCGGCGTTTACGCTGACAGGCGATTATCACGGAGGAGAATGAGATAAATGATGATCAATTGGGACTCACACAATCCAACGCCACCTGCCTTATTGTATCCACCTGAAGGACAGAAATGGCATCCACGACGCGATTTACCGGCGACGACTATTGTGACTGCACCCAACGGGAAGGTTATGCCACTTCTGGAGAAGTTGAACAGCGTAGTTCAGTGCCTGCGCTTTATTCTGAGCATTGCTGCTCAATTCAGTTACCTTGGATTATTTCGATTTTAAAAGCGAAGAGAGAGGTGCTACATGCCAATTAATCAAGATCAACTAGTGCCTAATGAATCCCTAGGGCCCAATCAGTTCCTGGCATCATTAAATGGTCGCTTCACCTTTGTCTATCAAGGCGACAGTAACCTAGCGCTCTATAAGAACTATAGGAACCAACCCAGAAAAGGCATCTGGGACTCAAACACTGCCGGGAGGTCAGCTGGTAGCTGCGATATGCAAGGTGATGGCAATCTTGTGATCTACGAAGCAGGCGGTAATCCCAGCTGGGCATCCAATACCGCAGGGCATCCCGGCAGTCAGCTCGTGGTTCAAGATGACGGCAATGTCGTGATTTACGACCCAGCCGGTAACGCTCTTTGGGATACGGGTACCTCGGGACAAGCATTTGCGCCAATGGGCCCTGTCTCGCAGGGTGATGATATGCAGCCCGGTGAAATACTCAATCCCGACCAATCTATAAGCTCGGCTAATGGTCAGTTCGACTTTCTCTATCAAAGCGATGGGAACTTAGTGCTTTACAGGATGCGGGACGGAAGACCCCTTTGGGCCTCGAACACTGGTCAGCCGGCCGAAGTTTGTATGATGCAGAACGACGGCACGCTAGTAGATCCCGGCGTAAATAAGGTACCCTATTTTTACCATGATGTACACGAGTAACGTGCCTGATTAACTGCCGTGGTATCTACGCCCAACTGTACTAGTCATTTACGATGGCGATGCGAATCCACTCTGGGTATCCAATACTTCAGGGAATCCCGGTAGCTGGCTCGCGGTTCAAGATGATGGCAATGTGGTCATTTACCGACCCGACAATACCCCTATCTGGGCCACGAACACTGTGCAACCCTTGCCACCCTCTACAAGCAATTGGCCATGGGCAATAATCCTGTGCCAATTCAATGATATCCCAGCCATTCCTCAGCCATCAGACTATTACGTGGATTTATTTACGCGTAATGGAACAGGGGGAGTGTGTGATTACTGGCGGGCGGTATCGTGTAACGCGCTCGACCTAACTGGGTCACAGGTATTTGGATGGCTTACGATGAATCATTCAGCGGCGGAAGTTTCTCAACTACACTTCCCAGGAGATCGTTCAAAACTTGTGCAATGGGGCATTGATGCGGCTATAGCAAACGGCATTAATCTTGCTCCCTTCAAATCGATATTGGTGGTACAGAATTTCGGAGTCGATCATGGCGCAGCGGGCAACGGCATCCTGATCGTTGATCAGAACGCGACCTTGTGCGAATTCGGTTTCATCTGCCATGAGATGGGACATGGTTTCGGTTTGCCACATTCCTTTGCGGCAAACCCCGATATGGAATATGGGGATGGATGGGACGTCATGAGCTTTGCAACAACCACCTTTCAGTTTCCAATCAGCTTCAGAGGAGCACAAGGAGCGGCTACTGTCGGTTTGAATGCTCGCAACCTGGAAGCGCTGAACGCGCTTCCAGCACGGCGTGGCTGGGTGCGGACTCAGCCGGATTTCAGTGAGCTAATTACCCTAGATCCATTGAATCAATCACCGATCGGCAATCGCGGTTTTCTCATCGCTAAAATTGCGCCGAATGCCACACGGCCAAGACGATCAAATAACAGCTCATTCACCATTGAGTATCGTCGAAAAGCCGGTTGGGATCAGAGCATTCCGGAAGATGCAGTGTTAGTACACGAGGTAAGAGCAAATGGCCTTTCGTATCTGCAGCCAACCGTATGGGGACGTTTTACTGCCGGGCAACAGTTCGTCACCCCTGATCCAAAGGTCTTCGTGCAAGTGGTAAGCCTTGACCCAACTTTGGGAACGGCTACGCTGCGCTTGTGGGACATCCCTGAAGGCAGCCTAAGGGTCTGTCCAGAAATAAAATAGTGAATTTACGTGATGTTACCCAAGTAAATCTGTCTAAAATCATCCATGTTATTCTTGGACAGAAACTAATATACAGGCCGCTTTTGAACATTCGTGGCAGCTACTTTCTGCGCAAGAACAACATGTGTTATCTAAACTTTCGGTCTTTCGCAGCGGGTTTCACACGGATAGCGCCCAGGCCGTAGCCGACGCTTCGGCAGAAATTCTGGCGACGCTAGTGGATCGCTCGCTGATCCGTGCCCGCCACGCCGGCCGTTTTCAGATCCATGAACTCATCCGCCAATACGCGGCGGATAAGTTGCAGCAAACCGGCGCGGGCGCGCGCACACGCTATGCCCATTTAACCTATTTCGCGCAGTTATTTGCGCAGTTAGAAACCCAGGTTGCAGGCGTACCCCAGCCGGCCGCGCTGCAAACCTTTGATGTGGAGCATGATAATCTGCGCTTTGCACTGACCTGGGTGTTGGCAGGCCAACCTGACGCGTTGGAAACTGGGGAGACTACCGTCCACTGGTCTGCGGCTACCAAAAGCCAAGCCGCCGGCAATACCGCGGCCTGGTTGGTGGCCCACCTCGGACGCTTTTGGGCCATCCAAAAGCATTGGAGCGAAGGACGTATGTGGGTAGAAAAAGCCTTGGCCAGCGCATCAGACGCGGCAGCGCCAACCAACCAACCGGATCTACAAAAGTCACCCGCACATCTAGCGCTACGCGCCAGGCTACTCTTCCACGCGGGTCTGCTGGCCAGTAACCAAGACGACTATCATCAGGCGCACTTTGCCATGCAAGAAAGTTTAGCGCTACACTGCCATCTGCAAGATCGGCGCGGCGAGATCCGCTGTTTGCATGAACTCGGTTCCATTGTCAATCAACAGGGTGATTATGCCACCACGGCCGTGCTGCTGGCACAAAGCTTGGCCAAAAGTCGGGCGCTTGGTGATGCGTGGTGTGTGGCCTATTCACTCCTCAAATTGGGCAATTTGGCCGCAGAGCAGAACGACTATCGCCGCTGTACGGTGTTGGTGACCGAAGCGCTGGAACTATTTCGTCGCCAGCAGGACAGCCGCGCAACCATCGGTGCGCTAATCTTGTTGGGGCAATGTGCGCTCGACCTGGGTAATTATCGGCAAGCGGAGACGATGCTGATGGAAGTGCTGGCCCTGGACCGCCAAATCAACCCCCAGAGCAAAGGAGGGCCTTGGACATTGCGAATTTTGGGCCTGGTTGCCCAAATGCAGGGAAAGTATGATCAAGCTGCCGATTATTATCGACGTAGTTTGGTGCTACGCCAGGAACAGCGGCAGCCGGCTGGGGTGGCTTGGGCCCTAGAAGGTTTAGCGGAAGTTGCCGCCGCCCAGCAGGATGCGCGGCGCGCCGCCCTCTTGTGGGGCGCCGCGGAACAACTACGCCAACAGGCCAATTCGGTGATCTCGGCAGATGATCGCATCCGCTATGAAGCGGCAAAGCGTTGTGTCCTGGCGCTGTTGGGTGAGACAAACTTCCAGGCCGCGTGGGCCGCCGGCCGGGCCATGCAACTCGACGAAATCCTGGCCCACGCCGCCGAGGAGAGCTTCGCCGCCGTGTGGTGAGTCGGTCGCTTGCGGTGGTGCCATGACTTCGCGCGTGCCTTTGATCAGTTGCGTGCCGGCCTGCGGGTGACGGGGCAGAGTTCGTGGATGTAGAGGTCCTGCTTGGTCGCTCACACTTTTCTCGACTAGTCTAAAATTCATATATGGTTATTTCCAAAAAACAAGTATCCACGCTGTATTCTGGGGAAGGGCCACACGAATTTTCTATGCTGGGTGTGATGCTGGCCCTTTCCCGGAATGCGTTCATCCAACCGGCTCTATAAGATATCTTGCCCGGCTGGTAAGCTATTAAGTGCACCACCTGGAACCACTCTAACGTCGGCCCATGACTTGCCGAGTGCGAAGAGGGCTTGTGGCGATGTTATCCAACGCTTGGTGCCATTCTCGATGAGGTAGACCATTGGTTTGGAGTCTTCTTGCCTTAGGGTCTGTCCAGAAATAATCTATTGAATTTATTGTGTTTTCGAAACAAGATTCGGATGAATGGTATAGTTCCACTCACCGTGCCAAGAATCAGGTTCTAAGTTAACATTTTCGAATT